>JAYVGL010000108.1:0-8729 GCA_043772175.1 Pyrinomonadaceae bacterium
GCGCGGGGAGCATCGAAGATTTTGCCGAAGTTTTCCAGGCGGGAAAAGCGGACGCGGCACTGGCGGCGAGCGTTTTTCACTTTCGGGAAATCGAGATTCCGGCGTTGAAAAATTATTTGAAAAAACAAAATATCGCGGTGCGGATTTAATGTTCGGAGTCCACTCTTTCAACGTATTTCCGACGGCGAAGCGCGGCGGAAAAGGCAAACCGAAGTTTGAACTTCAAACGAAAAGCGTAAATTATGAAAATTGATTTTGAAAAATCTGGCGATGGTTTAGTTCCGGCGATCATTCAGGACGCGGCGACCGACAAAGTTTTGATGCTCGGCTATATGAACCGCGAAGCATTCAAGTTGACCGAAGCGTCCGGCAAAGTAGTATTTTTCAGTCGTTCGCGCCATAAATTGTGGACGAAAGGCGAAACGAGCGGAAATTTTTTGTTCGTCAAAAGCATCGCCGCCGACTGCGATGCCGACACGATTTTAATCAAAGCCGAACCCATCGGCGCGATTTGTCATACCGGCGCGGACACCTGCTTTGACGAAATCAACAAGAGCGAAAACTTTTTGCTCGAATTGGAAAAAACGATTGAGAATCGAAGGGAAAATCCGTCGGAAAACTCCTATACGTCGCAATTATTCAAAGCCGGCATCAATAAAATCGCGCAGAAAGTCGGCGAAGAAGCCGTCGAACTCATTATCGAAGCCAAAGACGACAACGACGAGCTTTTCAAAGGCGAAGCCGCCGATCTGCTTTATCATTACATCGTTCTGGTGCAGGCGAAAAACTTAAAGTTAAACGATATTTTTGAAACGCTCCGGCGGCGGCAAACAGCGCAATCAAAAGCGGAAATTGGCGCGTAATCAAGAGTGCGGAAGCGCGAACCTTTCGCGCTCTTGATTACGCGCCCCGTCTGCGCCTTTGGTAACTTATTTTCCGAATCGAATTCTCGCCCCACTGAATTTGATTCAAACGAAACGGATATTATGGCAAGTAGTTTATGGTCTACGTTCGGCGGATTATTTTCGACCGATTTATTGACCAATCTCGGCAAACGGCAAGGCGAGATTCTAACGCGCAAAATAACGATTGACGCGGAAGATTTCGATTATCAAATTTACGTTCCGGCGGACGCGGAAAAAATGGAGAGTTTGCCCGTGATCGTTTTTCTGCACGGCATCCGCGAGCGCGGCAGCGGCGGACTGATCCCGGCGGAGGCGGCTTCAAGCAGCATTCTCAAACATTATCTCAAACAAGTTCCCGCAGTCATCGTTTTTCCGCAGTGTCGTCCGGGCAAATACTGGTCTGATACGACGATGGAAAAAATGGTTTCGGGCGCAGTCGAACAAACGCAAAACGAATTCAGTGCGGATGTCGAACGGCTTTATTTGCTCGGCGTTTCGATGGGCGGCTACGGCGTGTGGCACTTGGCGATGCAGTTTCCCGAACGATTTGCCGCGCTCGTTTCCATCTGCGGCGGCAGTCCGCTTTTGACCGGCGACCGTTTTGATCCGATTGCGGAAAAAATCGGAAAAACTCCGGCGTGGCTGTTTCACGGCGCGGACGATAATATCGTTCCGGTCGGCGAATCGCGCGAGATTGTCGAAGCGATTGAGAAAAATCAGGGAAACGTGAAGTATAACGAATACGCCGGTGTCGGGCATCACGTCTGGCTCAACGCGCTCGGCGAAAAAGATTTGCTGCCGTGGCTTTTGAAACAAAATTCAGGTGAATTTTCCAGACAAACTTTGACGAAATAATCAAAACGGTTTGACGGCACTCTGGACGACTTCGGCGAGCGTCGGGTGAATGTGAATGATATCGCGCAGAACGGTAAACTTCGCGTCGGCGTTCATTAAATCAACGCAGCCGTGAATGATTTCGCCGCCTTCGTTTGCCAAGACCGCCGCGCCGATTGTTTTTTCGGTTTTGGCATCAATCAAAACTTTGATGAAGCCGACTGGCTCGCCGATTTCTCTGATTTTGCCGTTTTTTTCATCTCGAAAACGCTGACTTTGTAATCAACGCTTTTTTCACGCGCTTCGGTTTCCGTCATTCCGACTCGTCCGAGTTACGGGTCGGTGAACATCGCATACGGCACGATCCGTCTCGTCGTCCGCGATTCATCGCCGGTCATCTGCGATTCGAGAACGCGGTAACCGTCCCAAGCCGTGTGCGTAAATTGAAGTCCGCCGCGAACGTCGCCCGCCGCCCACACGCCTTCGAGGCTGGTTGCCAGCCGCTCGTCAATTTAGACGATGCCGCGTTCGTCAACTCTTACGCCGATTATCTCCAATCCTAAAATTAAGTTTCAATCAGCATTTCGGGTTTGTTGCGCGATAATCAGCTCTTTTATTACCGGCGCGACCGGCGGTTAGCAGATTATTGCGCGCTGGCGGTTGACCGCACTCGAAATAATTTCGTATACTTTACACTTTTCGACACGGCACAAGATTTCTGCCTGTGTGAAGGGGATAATAAACAAATGAGTTACGCAATTATTAGAACAGGCGGCAAACAATTCGCGGTCGAATCGGGACAAAAAATACGTATTCCTTCGATTGATAAAAAGGAAGGCGAAACGGTCGAACTCGAAGCCTTATCAAGCGGCGGCGGCGCGGAGATGTCGTTCGGCGCGGGCGCGACTTTGAACGCGACGGTTCTCGGACACGGACGCGGCGACAAAGTGATCGTTTTTAAGAAAAAACGCCGCAAACAATACAAACGCAAACAAGGTCATCGGCAAGGTTACACGGAAATTAAGATTGATTAAGGAGAGAATGATTCAAAATTCAGGATTTAAAATTTAAGATCGTTTTGTTCGATCTTAAATCCCGAATCCCGAATCTTGAATCTTAAACTGAATTATGGCTCATAAGAAAGGTGTAGGTTCATCTCGAAACGGGCGCGACTCAAACGCGCAGCGGTTAGGTTTAAAGAAATTCGGCGGCGAACACGTTCTCGGCGGCAACATTCTGGCGCGGCAGCGCGGCACGAAATGGAAGCCGGGCAAAAACGTCGGGCGCGGCAAAGACGATACTTTGTTTTCTTTGATCGAAGGCTTTGTCAAATTTGAAAACAAAGGTCAGAAGGGCAAATTCATCAGCGTTTACGCTGAAGGCGCGGCGGAAATCGCGCCGAAAGAAATCGCGGTTGCCGTCTAGATAATTTGCGAATTTCAATCGGCGATTGGCGACTGTTTGTTCGCTAAAGTTCGCACACAAAATAGCGCGACTCGCTAATCTTCAAAAGTTTGGCGGGCGCGTTTTTATTTTGTTCTGAAATATAAACGGTTGATTTTGCCGGCTTGGGTTTGAGAATCCGAAATCTAAAATCCGAAATTAAGAGATGTTTATAGACCGCGTAAAAATCAAAATAGCTTCCGGCAAAGGCGGCGACGGCGTAACGGCTTTCCGGCGCGAGAAATTCGTGCCGCGCGGCGGACCGTCGGGCGGCGACGGCGGAAAGGGCGGCGATGTTTGGATGGAAGCCGACGAAGGTTTGAATACGCTGCTGCATTTGCGCTACAACCCGGAACACAAAGCCGAGCGCGGGCGGCACGGCGAAGGCTCGAACCGGCACGGCAAAGACAGCGAAGATGTCATCATAAAAGTCCCGGTCGGAACACAAGTTTTCGACGCGGAATCGGAAGATTTATTATTTGATTTTACCGAAACCGGACAGCGATTTTTAGCGGCGAAGGGCGGCAAAGGCGGATGGGGCAATCAGCATTTCGCTACTTCGACCAATCGCGCACCGAAATACAATTACACGGGTAGAACGGGCGAAGAAAAGGAATTGCAGCTTGAACTGAAATTGCTCGCCGATGTCGGTCTGGTCGGTTTTCCGAACGCCGGAAAATCAACTCTGATTTCGGTGATTTCCGCCGCCAAACCGAAGATCGCCGATTACCCGTTCACGACTTTGGAACCGAATCTGGGCGTGGTTGATTTGGGCGAATATAAAACCTTCGTCGTCGCTGACATTCCCGGTTTGATTGAAGGCGCGTCGGAAGGCGCGGGTTTAGGCGACAGATTTCTGCGGCACGTCGAGCGGACGAAATTGATTTTGCATCTGGTTGACGTTTCTTCGATTTCCGGGCGCGATTCAAATGAAGATTACGAGATTATCAATCGGGAATTGACGAATTACGATCAAAATTTAGCGACGCGCCCGCAAATCGTCGTCGCTACTAAACTCGATGCCTTGGACGATCCCGAACGTCTCGAAAGGCTGCGCGAATTGGCGGAAAAAGACGGCAAACCGTTTTTGCAAATCTCCGCCGTAACCAATCTCGGAACGAAAGAATTGGTTAATGTCGTCGCGCAGAAACTGTATGAAATGGCGCAGGAAAAAGCCGAGGCGGAAAAAGCAATCATCGAAATAAACGCGCACGATGCCGATCAATTCTGAGTCAGCCGCTGAAAAATTTCGCGTCGCGTTTTACGGCGGTTCATTCGATCCGCCGCACGACGGACATTTGACGATTGCGCGAAAAACGACTGAATTTTTTGCGCTGGACGAATTCGTTTTTATTCCGGCTTTTCACGCGCCGCATAAGAAAGACCGCCGACCGATTTCAGCGTTTCACCGTTACGCGATGCTTTGTTCGGCGACGGCGAACGAAGCAGAATTAAAGGTTTCAACGGTCGAACTCGACGCGCCGGAAAACCCTTTCACGGTCGAAACACAGGCGAAATTGGCAGCCGAATTGCCGAACGCGGAAATTTTTTTCATCATCGGCGCGGATTCGTGGGCGGAAATTACAACCTGGCGCGAATGGGAAACGGTTTTAACGCAGACGAATATCATCGTCGTAACGCGCCCCGATTACGAAATCGGTTTTTCGCACGTTACGGAAGCGATTCGGGAGCGAATCATTGATTTACGGGGGAAGAGTTCAAGATTTAGAATTCAGGATTCAGGATTCAGGATTCGGGATTCGGGTGAAGAATCGAAAACCGGAATTTATCTTACGGATGCGGTTAATCTCGACGTTTCGGCGACGGAAATACGGCGCAAAATTCGGAGTAATCAATCGGATTGGCGCGAACTCGTGCCGTTTGAGGTTGCAAAATACGTCGAAAAATACGAACTTTACATTTAACATTTGTCATTCGGCATTTATCATTGAGGATAAGGCGGCATTCGATAAATGTTTAATGTCAGATGATAAATGAAATTATGGAAGCAACACAGGAAAAATCTTTACAACGCGCGATGGAAACCATCGAAATCGTCGCCGCCGTTACGCCGTTCGCCGAATTGGACGACGAAGTGAAATTGGCGATCACCGGCGCGAGCGAGAAAAAAGCGTTTGATATTTCGGCGATTGATTTGCGCGAGGTAGCGAGTTTTACGGAGTTTTTTATCATCGCCAGCGGCTCGAATATGCGGCAGGTGCAGGCGATTTCCGATGAAATAACCGAAAAGCTCAAGGAACAATTAAACTCGCGCGTCGTCCGCATCGAAGGCTACTCGGCGGGCGAATGGATTTTGCTCGACTACGGCGATTTTATCGTGCATATCTTTGAACAGAAGGCGCGTGAATTTTACGATTTAGAAAGACTTTGGCGTGATGCCAAAAAAGTTGAAATCCCGAAAGAGATTTGAAGGGAGAAAGCGGTGAGCGGTGAGCAGTTCTTGGAAAGTTTTTTAATTCAATCGCCGTAATTTTTCGACAATGAACTGCTCGCCGCTTGCGGCTCACCGCTTACCGACTTATGAAATTTCGCTTCGTTTGGGTCGGCAAAACCAAAGATAAAAATTGGCAGGCGTTGCAGGCGGAATATCTGCAACGCCTGTCGCATTTCGTGAAATACGAAATCACGGAATTACGCGACGAAACGAAAAAATTAGAAGGCGAACGAATTCTCGAAAAAGTGAATCAAAGTCAGTTCGTTTGTTTGTTGGACGTGAAAGGACAAGCCGTTTCATCGCACGAATTAGCCGGAAAGATCGAAAATTGGCAAAATCGCGGGTTGAAGGAAATCGCTTTTGTCATCGGCGGCGCGGAAGGTGTCGCGTCGGAGGTTGTCGAAAAGGCTGATCTTAGTTTATCCTTGTCGCTTCTGACTTTTACACACGAAACGGCGCGAGTCATTTTAGCGGAACAGTTATATCGCGCATTTACGATAATTAAAGGGTTTCCATATCAAAAATGAGTAAATTGAACTTAGACGATATTAAAGACAAACTGCTCGCCGAACGCGAGATTCTTTTATCAAAATTAACCGGCAACGATCTTTCGGTGGACGATGCCGAAACTCCCGATCCGGTTGATCTGGCGGTCAGAAATTATTCCAAAAACGTGATGCTGGCGGTTTCCGAGAACGAAAGCAAACAATTGGTTTTGATTAACGAAGCGTTGACGCGCCTCGCCGATGACGAATACGGCATTTGCCAGAACTGTGAAAAAGAAGTGAATCCGAAACGGCTTGATGCCGTTCCCTGGGCGCGGTATTGTTTGGATTGCCAGCAATTGGTTGAACAGGGTTTGTTTGACGAGGAGTAAAATCAGTTTCGTAAAATGAAACCCGTGCGACGAGAGCGCATTTTCGCGCCGGATTGTTGATAGTGCGAATTGTTTTCGAGTTGCACGTCGGAATGCTGAGTTATGCGGCGTAAGGAAATGACCGATACCGCCCGAAATCATCATCCGACCGGTCGCACAAATTTTAGAATTGCCGTAGAAACTATACTTCAATCTTCAAACGCGCCGGTCGGTCGGTGATTTCAAAAAGCTCGCCGTGCGGCACAATGGTAATTTGTCCGAATTCTTCCAATAATTGCCGGTAAGCGGCGGCGACGGGACGCGGCTTTCGATTCAAATCGTATAAACCGCATTCGCTGACGCTGCCCTTTTTCTTGGCGAGCGCGGAATCCCAATCTATTTGGTCGGTTAGGCTATACCAGGTGAAACCGAGAACCGGAACGCCGTCCTGCCGCATTCGCAAAACATTGATCCACTGTTTCCAGAGCCACGTTGGAGCTTCTTTCGCGTCGAAAGTATTTGTCTCGGTGTGCATCACCGGTTTTCGGTAGCGCAGATAGTATTCGTGCGCGATTTGATACCAGCCCATCACGTCTTCCGCCGTGCAGACTTCGCCGTCGGGCTTCATAATTTTTTCGTTGCGCCCGTAATAATCGCTGCCCATAATTTGATAGCCGGGCGGCTCGCCCGCCATAAACCAGTCATATTCCTCGCGCGTTAAACCGTTGTCCATCATATACATACAAACGTCGGCATCGGGCGAGTGCGCGTAAAGCAAATCGAGCGAGATGAATCTCTGCTTATTCGCCAAAGTAACTTCTTTTGAAGGCACGGCGCGGGCTTCGTGCATATATTCGGCAGATTCCGATTGCACGATTACGCAGTCGGAACGCTGTTCGGCGATTTTGTGCGTCGCCATAATGCTCGCCGCCACGAGGTGTTTCATCGCCGTGACGAAACCTTTATCGGTCTTTAATTGTTCGTTCCAAATACCGTCTTTCGCGCTCATTCGCGCCGTGACGTAAATCTCGTTGATCGGCGTGTAAAACCGCACCCACGGATAACGCCTGGCAACTTCGCCCGCATAATCGGCGAAATGAACGGGAAATTCCGGGTTCTGAAAATCGCCGATCCAATTCGGAACGCCGAAGTGCAGTAAATCGAGAATCGGCGTGATGTTCAAACGCTGGATTTCCGTCATCACTTCGTCGGCGAAATTCCAATCGTATTTGCCCTCCGCTTTGTGGATTTTGTAATACGGCAAACCGTATCGCAAAACCTTCAAACCCAATTCCTGCACGAGCCGCAAATCGGTTTTCCAGTGTTCGTAATGCCCGCATTCCTTTAACTGATCGCGTCGGGTTTTGCCGTGATTGATGGTCGGATAAGAACATTCGATGCCGGTCGCAAACATAAAATTGCCGGGAAATCCGTCCGGTAAACCGCTGCCCGAAGTCCCGGACGCGCCGCCGTGCTGGTCGCCCGCATAATTGCCGTCGCCATTCTGTTTTTTGATGATGTCGAGAAAACTTTTTGCCATAAGATATTGGTTTCTGGTTTCTCGTTTCTCGTTTCTGACCGCTAAATTTTTCGGCAGCGAGAAACCAGAAACGAGAAACTAGAAACTCTTTAAAAACTCGTCCGCCGTCCGCAGCGATAAAGCCATAATCGTCAACGCCGGATTGACCGACAGCGCACTCGGAAACGTCGAGTTGTCGGAAATATACAGATTCGGAACGTCGAAACTGCGCCCGTTTTCGTTGACGACGGAATCTTCTCCACTCGTTCCCATTCGGCAAGTTCCGATGATATGCGCGTTTCTCGGAAAAGCCCAAATATCTTTTGCGCTCGCCGTTTCCCAAATTTCGCGCATCGTTTTTTCGGCGTGTGCCGTCAACTTTTTTTCGTTGTCGCCGTTCGTAAAATGGATGCGCGGTTTCGGCAGTCCGCGAACGTCTTTCTCGTCTGACAACTCAACGAAGTTATTTTGATACGGCAGACATTCGCCCAGAATGTTGATGCCCGCCGTGTTGTTGTAGCCGCTCAGATGTTCGCGCAAACTTTCACCCCACAAACCGCGCCCGCGAGCAACTTGAACCGCGTAGGTAACGGGCATCACGCCGATTGACTGCAACAAATAACCGCCTGCAAAATCGGCATTTTGCGGGCGATGCGTATCTTCGGAAATCAACGCTCCCGGAATTCCTTTATACGGACGCACGTCTTCATCAAACCG
>JAYVGL010000109.1:0-8900 GCA_043772175.1 Pyrinomonadaceae bacterium
GTTTTTGCCTGCATCGCGGGCGCAAGTTTTTTGTGATACCAGGCGGTCGCCGCGTAAGACGGCAGAATCAGAATCAAAGGCACGTCGTTGTTGTCGGCAAAGCGAATCGTTTGGAAATTCATCACGGTCGAGATCAACAGAATTCCGTTCAAGCCGATGCCTTTGTCGAAAAGATAATTCGA
The DNA here is from genome assembly GCA_043772175.1 of Pyrinomonadaceae bacterium. Lineage (GTDB taxonomy): Bacteria > Acidobacteriota > Blastocatellia > Pyrinomonadales > Pyrinomonadaceae. Next base: position 183 of record JAYVGL010000109.1, read on the forward strand.
CAAACCCGAAACGCGAGTTGTGCCGTAGCTTTCGCCGACCAGAAACAAGGGCGAACTCCAGCGATTGGCTTGTCCGAGATACATTCTGATAAATTCGCCGGTTGATTCGATGTCGCCGTTCAAACCGAAAAATTTCGCGCCGAATTCCGGCTTCAAAGGGCGGCTGTAACCCGTCCCGACCGTATCCACAAAAACCAGATCGGTGTCCGCCAGCCACGTCGCATCGTTGATTTCCATCTGATACGGCGGCGGCGGCAGAAATCCGTTGTCCAGCATCTTCACGCGCTTCGGACCGAGTGCGCCGAGATGCAGCCAGACGCTCGCCGAACCCGGACCGCCGTTGAACGAAAACATCAGAGGGCGATTGGCGGGCGGATTGTCGAGCGTGTAAGCCATATAAAAAATCTTCGCTTCGATTTCGCCGGTCGCCGCATTGCGAATCGGCATAAATCCGGCGGTCGTCGTGTAGTTCAACGGCTTGCCGTTCGCCTTGATCGAGTGTTTCGCCACCGAATTCGGTTCTTCCAGCATTTGAACGAGCGGCGCGGGCGTTGGTTTCGGTGTCGGCGCAGTTGACGGCGACGGCTGCGGGGTTACGGACGGCATCTGAAAAAGCAAAAATAACGACAGAAAAATTGTGCTGAACATAGTTTTTTATTGATTGAAAACGGATTTGAAAATCGGCGATCTTTACGGACTGTTTGCCCGAATTCTGAAATGAATCGGCAATTCTAAAAGTGCAGTGAAATCAGCCTGATGTCAAGAATCCGCACTGCGCTGCGCCGTGCGAAATAATTTAATTTGATAACTCCAGCCGCGAATGTTCCGAATTTTACAATCACACTGTTAAATTCAACGACTATTGTGATTGCGAGCGGTCGCATTCACGATGCGACCGCTCATTAAATCATTGTGCGGTTGCTCACGAAGGCATTGCGACTGCTTACGAAGGCATTACAGCCCACTCTCAATGCCATTTTGAATACTATTGATATGATCAAGACTGCTCTTAATGTTATTTTGAACACTATTTATTTAATCAAGACTACTCTTAATCACATTGAGACCACTATTTATGTGATTAAGAGTAGTCTTAATTATCTTCCGACTGCTCTTAATGTAATTAAGACTATTCTTAATGTGATTAAGAGTGGTCGGAATGGCATTCCGGCGCGTCATTTCGGTTTTTGCGCCTCGAAAATATGTTCCGGGGCGGCGTTGAACGGTAAAGTAACGAAAAAAGTCGTGCCGCGATTGTCGTTGGAGGCGGCCTCGATGCGCCCGCCGTGCGCCGTGACGATGCCGTAGCAGACCGCCAGCCCCAAACCTGTGCCTTTGCCCGCCGGTTTCGTTGTAAAGAACGGGTCAAAGATTTGTTTGAGATTTTTTTCGGTGATGCCGCTGCCGCTGTCGGCGATTTCGACCGTGATTTCAGATTTGGATTCGGAGGTTCTGACACACAATTCGCCGCCGGACGGCATCGCGTCGCGGGCGTTTAAGAATAGATTCAAAAAAACCTGCTGCAATTGATCCTGATCGGCGAAAACCTTGGTGAGATTGTGCGTCAGAGCCTTTCGCAGATGCAGACGCTGAAAGGATTTGTCGAAATTAGCCAGCCGTAGACTCGCTTCGATCACGCGGTTGATGTCGGTTTCGCTTTTAGCGGCGGGACGAATCCGCGCAAAGTCCATCATATCGCGGGTAACCTGCGTGATGCGTCCGATTTGCGTTGAAATCAGTTTCAGCTTTTCGGAAGTATCATCATTCAAATCGTTTTTCGCCTGCATCATCTGAATCAGCGACGAAATGGCGGCGAGCGGATTGTTGACTTCGTGCGCGAGACCGGCGGAAAGCGTTCCCATCGCGGCGAGCTTTTCGGTGCGAATCAACTGTTCGTTTAATTGACGCAGCTGTTCGATGTCGTCCGCCATCTTGCGGCTCATCCCGTTGAACGAATCGGCGAGCAGACCGATCTCGTCGTTACTGTGCCGCAAATCAACCTCGGTTCCGTAGCCGCCGTTCGCCACCTGCACCGCCGCGACCGTCAATTTTTGCAGCGGGCGCGAAATCGTCCGCACGATCAAAAGCACGAGCAGCAGATTCGGCACAAGGGCGGAAATCACGCTGAACACGAGGTATCTGCGCCACGCTTCAAACGACATTCCATCCTGAAACGCGAACCAGACAATCGGAATTTGGAAGATGATGAAACTCAAAATGGCGACCGACGCGATGCTCAACGCGATTTTGTAGGCAATCGGGAAAAGTCGAAATTGATCGAGCGCGGTTTGCAGCGAGAAAAGTTTAAAATTGGAAATTGCGTAGGCGTAAATCAAAACGCCCGGCAGCACGAAAATCGTCGAAAAGGGAAGCAGTTCGTAGATTCCGAAGAACGGCAGAACGATGTTCGCCAGCGTTTTGAAAACGCCCGTGATGCCGATTGCCCACAGAATCGCGCCGATCTGCTGGGCGCGCTGCGTGCCGCGATATTTGCGGTATTTTTTAAACAAAATCGCCGCGCCGAAGCCGAATAAAGAGTAAACGTAGATGACGAAAACATACGCCAGCGGCGCGAGATCAATGACGAAGCGGGTGTTGACGATACCGACTCTATGCCACAAAAGCCCGAAGAAAGCGGCGGGAACCAAAACCAAACCCGGCGCGAACAAAACGGCAGTGCGCTTTTTGGGAATGCGCGTGTCGTTCGGAAAAACCCACGCGAAAACGACCAGCGCATACTGCATCAAAAGCGCGATGACAAAACTCGCCGCCGCCCACCAATCCGCCGGCGTCGGCTCGCTCTGAAAGTTCCAGAAGATTAAATCCTTAATCGTCCACAACGCCAGAAACGCGATAAAAGCCGCGAAAGTCTGATGTGCGCGATTACGCGGATTCGCCACAAAAACGTAGAATCCGAGCGTAACCAACAAAAACAGCGCGAATAAATGAAGCAGCACGAGCATTGCTTTTTGTTTTATCTTTAAAGTCGGATAAAAGCAAAAAACACAGCCGCCGAAGGATTGCCGAAGTCTGTCCGCCGACCGGACTTTCGGATTTTTAGAACTTGTTTTGAAATTCGATTGTCAGCCGACGAAAGCTCGCACCTGAAATGAATTTCAAAACGCAGGAAGTCGAATTCAGCGCACCGCCAATCGCTTTCAAATGCCTTTTTAAGGTATCTTAATTCGTGCGAACCTTTGTTTCACCGGCAGACGAAAAAATATGAAAACAGAAAAACCTTTGGTGCTTGATCTGAGTGAAGTAAGCGCGGACGACGTGGCAATCGTCGGCGGTAAATGCGCGAGTTTGGGCGAACTTTTTCGGGAGTTGACCGCGCAGGGAGTCAAAGCGGTGGACGGATTTTCGACGACCAGCGACGCTTATCATCAGCTGCTCGAAACCGACGGCTTGCGAAAGAGACTGCAAAAACTGCTTAAAGATTTAGATGTTGACAATTTGGACGAACTCGCCAGAGTCGGCGGCGAAGCGCGGCGTTTGATGTTGGAGACACCGTTTCCGAAGGAAGTCGAGGCGGCGATTTTCGAGTCTTACGCTCGTTTGTGCGAGCGCGTCGGCAAGAAATCGTGCGAAGTCGCGGTGCGTTCCTCGGCGACGGCGGAAGATTTGCCCGACGCTTCTTTTGCCGGTCAGCAGGACACGATTTTGAATGTTTCGGGCGAAAGCCGTTTGATCGAAGCGTGTCATCAATGTTACGCCTCGCTCTGGACTGACCGGGCGATTTCGTATCGGACGGCGAAAGGTTTCGATCATTTCGAGGTCGCACTGTCAATCGGCGTGCAGCCGATGGTGCGTTCCGACATCGCCTGTTCAGGCGTGATGTTCACCTTGGATACCGAAAGCGGTTTTCGGGAAGCGGTCGTTATCAACGGCGCGTGGGGTTTGGGCGAAGCCGTCGTGCAGGGAATGGCAACGCCGGACGAATGGGTGATTTTCAAACCGACTTTGAAATTAGGATTTCGTCCGATTGTTACGCGCAAACTCGGTGTCAAGGAAGTCAAAATGGTGTTCGCCGACGACGGCACGGGAACGCAGGTTAGAGAAGTCGTCGCCTCGCAGCGCAATCGTTTCTGTCTCGCCGGATTTGAGGTTTTGCAGTTGGCTGACTGGGCTTGCAAAATCGAAGATCATTATTCAAAACGCGCCGGCAAACATCAGCCGATGGACATTGAATGGGCGAAAGACGGCATCACGGGCGAGCTTTTTATACTGCAAGCCAGACCCGAAACCGTCCACGCGCAGAAGGCGCAAAACTTTGTCGAATCTTATAGATTATCGTCAAATCACGGTGCGCCGCTCGTTTCCGGTGTCGCCGTCGGCGAGAAAATCGCGCACGGCAAAGTTCACGTTTTACTGAATCCCGACAAATTAAAAGATTTTCAAGCGGGCGACATTCTCGTTACTTCGATGACCGATCCGGCGTGGGAACCGATTATGAAACGCGCTTCGGCGATTGTAACGGACCGCGGCGGACGCACCTGCCACAGCGCGATTATCAGCCGCGAACTGGGTTTGGCGTGCATCGTCGGGACGGGCAACGCAACGGAACTGCTGAAATCCGGCACAAACGCGACCGTCTCGTGCGCCGAAGGCGAGCGCGGCAACATCTATTACGGCACGGTTGATTTTACGGTTGACAAAAGATTCGTTACCGAAGAGGAACGCCCGAAAACGCAGGTGATGATGAACGTCGGCGACCCTGACCGCGCTTTTGCCGCGTCGCTTTTGCCGAACGACGGCGTTGGTTTGGCGCGGCTCGAATTTATCATCAACAATCACATCGGCATTCACCCGATGGCTCTCGTTAATTATCCGAATCTTAAAAAACGCGAAGATATAGACATCATCGCCAAGCGAATCGGCGAAGAAGACCCGAAAGAATTTTTTATCCGCAGTTTATCGGAAGGCATCGCCAAAATCGCGGCGGCGTTTTATCCGAAACCCGTCATCGTCCGAATGTCCGATTTCAAATCAAACGAATATGCACGACTTATCGGCGGTTTGGAGTTCGAACCGATTGAAGAGAATCCGATGATCGGCTTTCGCGGCGCATCGCGTTATTACGACGACCGCTACAAACCCGGTTTTCGTCTCGAATGTCTGGCGATGCAGCGCGTCCGCGAAGATATGGGTTTAATCAACGTCAAAGCGATGATTCCGTTTTGCCGCACGGTCGAGGAAGGCGAAAAAGTAATTGCGCTGATGCGTGAATTCGGTTTGCCGCAGGGCGAAAACGAACTCGAAATCTACGCGATGTGCGAGTTGCCCGCCAACGTCGTTTTCGCCGACGAATTCTTACAAGTCTTCGACGGCTTTTCCATCGGCTCGAACGATTTGACGCAGCTTGCGCTCGGACTAGACCGCGATTCGGAAATGGTCGCGCATCTATTTGACGAGAGAAACGGCGCGGTCGAAAAAATGGTGGCGATGGCGATTGAGGCGGCGCAGCGATGCGGCAAAAAAATCGGCATCTGCGGGCAAGCTCCGTCAGACTACCCGGAATTCGCCAAATTTCTCGTAGAAAAAGGCATCAACTCGATTTCCCTAAATCCCGACACGGTGATTCAAACGACGCACACCATTCTGGAAACGGAAAAAGAATTCGACGAGCAGCAGAGAGTCGGCAAAGCTCATTCCTGAACGACGATCCGGTCTTCGCGCAAAACCGCACCGTCGCTTTCGCGTGTCCCGAATCATCCGACAAAAATTAGCCGTCAGTCGGTTTTGGACGATTCGGCTTTTCGTTCGGGATTTGTTAGGACTTGCGCTTTCTTCGTCGAACCATTGCTCTTGAAACCGAATGTCGCAATTGGTTTGCGCCGCTTGTTCGCCGGTGTTTGCGCTCCACAGATTCGTCCGCTGCCGCCACGCCGCGTCCCCGGCTTGATTAAAAAGTTCGAGCGGTTTGCCCGATTGGTCATTGATTGATGCTAAAACTTGTCCGTTCTCGATTTTAGCCAACGGACGAAAACTGTTCTCTTCATACGTCCAGTGTTTGCTTGCTCCCGTGTCGGAGATTTCTTCGATGATCACCGATCCGTCCCAGACGGAGCGGGTCGAACCGTGCGCGCCGCTTTTCTCGACGCGTTGCCCGAAGGCATCGTAGCGATAGCTCCATTTTTTGTATTTTGGGTTGACGACGCTCCGCAGTCGTCTTTCGCTCGTCCATTCGTATCGCTAACGCTCAATGTTGTGCTGCGAGGTGATGCGTTTTTCGACGACTCTGCCGTCCGCGTCGTAAGTGGTATGAAAAAGTAGGGCGCGATTTGATTCCTTCCGCGTTGCCGCTTTGCCAATGTCAAAAACGAGCGTATTCTGTTTTTGATTGGGCATCCGGGATGCGCTGGTGACTCGAACCCGCGGTTGTTTATTTGACAGCCAAATGCCGACCGACGAGTCGCTGCGGGTAAGTTCTTCTACGCGTACAGGCTTCGAGCCTGAGGTCGTAAGTGAAAGTCCTGTGCCGCAGTGCGCCCTTTTGAGTTAAGCCGGACGGAAGTTTTTCCAGGCTGGAACTCGCATCAATGTTTGTCGCTCGCCGCTCGGCGTTCGCCCGATTAACAAGAGTTTTTTACAGCTTCCAAGTTATCAAAGATCATTTTCAATTCTTTTCATTTTACGACAAAAGGAGGTGTTTATGAAAGGATTTCTACCCGTTCCCGCTTCAACTTTGACCGGCATCAGCTGGTTCGGACTCGATCTGGCAAAACGTGAATCGCAGTTGGCAGTTCTCAATGAGAAGGGACTGCTCGTCGCCCGGAAACGATTCACCACGACGCGCGAGAATCTGCTCGCTTCGGTTGCCGAACTCCGCCCCGAAGATACGATTGATTTTGGCCAGTTATATTGGGATCAGTCGCGCTTTTGGGGCAAATGAGAAAAATCGTGAATAATTCACTGGAAAGCTATGTCTTTGAAAAATCCCTATCGAATTTATAACTTTGATTATTACCTGTAAACATATTGAATGTTTCCATTTACGCGACACGGGATTAAAGTTTGCAGATTTCTCAAATGCAACAAATTCAGTCAATTTTAGCCGTTGCCCCAAAAGCGCGACTGATCCCCAATCAAAATACCAAACTCAACGATTGCATTAGAGGTCACGACCAACGCCACTGCCATCGCCCGGTTGCTGCGGAATAACTCGCCCGTCAAACTGATCGTGTCGAACCCGATCAAGACCAAACTGATCGCGCACGCCAAAGTGAAAACCGACAAAGTTGATGCCCGTGTGCTTGCCGAACTCGTCCGCGTCGGCTATCTGCCGGAGGTCTGGCTGCCGGACGAGGATACAGAAAGTCTGCGGCAGTTCTTCTCGGATCGCCGCTCTCCGGTTGACCGCCGCACCGAACTCAAGAACACGGTTCATTCGGTGCTGCACCGCAACCTGATTACTCCGGCGCAGACCAATTTGTTCGGAGTCGGCGGACGAGCCTGGCTAACGCAGTTAATCAAACAGCAACTGCCGCCTCAGATTGCCGAACCGGACCGTCTGCGTTTGGGATCGCTGCTGGCCGAGATCAATCGGCAGGACGCGCTCATCGGTGATCAGGATGCCATTATCGCCTCGTTCATCGCCACGCGTCCCGGTTTGAAAAAACAGCTCGACCTGCTCGTCTCGATTCCCGGCGTGTCCCTGATCGTTGGAGCCGGCGTGCTGGCAGCCATCGGCGACATCAAACGCTTCAGTTCGGCAAAGAAACTCGCCGCTTACTTTGGTGTCGTGCCTTCGACCAAACAATCGGGTGACAAGGAAGCCAGTCACGATCGCTTTACCAAACAGGGCAGCTCGCACGGTCGCTGGCTGCTGGTCGAGGCGGCGGAACATCTGCGAAAAAGTCCGGGACTGCTGCGTTCGATGTTTCAGCAGATCAATAAACAGCGCGGACACAATGTCGCGGTGGTCGGCGTTGCCCGCAATCTCGCTGAACTCATCTGGCATCTGTTGACAAAGGAGCGCGAATATCTCTATGCGGTGCCGAAACGCACCATTGACAAACGCTCCTCGTGGCGGCTGTTGGCAAAGCGTAAAATCGGCATTGAACTCAAAAGCGCGGCGCAGAAAGCGGTCGGCAGACCGGTGATCTACGGGATAGGCGAAGCCGGAACACGCCTTAAGCGGGAGATTGTGCGGCGGGCAGCCGAACAGTTCGAACGAATCTACGCGGCGATGACCAAACAGCAACAGTCACCAGCTGAAAATGAGAAGTTCCGCCATGAAGGTCTATTGTTTGATCCGACGCGCCCGGTTCAAACCGATTGGGAACAAGTGCTGGCGAAAGTAGCAGAGAAGCTGATCGCCGGGAGAAAACAAAAGGCTTAGTGCGAAATACAAAATCAGATAGGGAAAATCGCCGATCGGCAGCGGGTAGTCTTTTTCTGCTCAAGTTGAGGTAAATCAAGGGTTAAGTCTACTTGACCTTTTCATCAATTATGAGTCGGGATTTTGCTCGCTCAACAACACATCGTCGCCTAAAGACTCATCTCCGTTTGAAATGAGAAGCGATAATTCTTTGAGATTGTCGGCGCGGTTTTCTAAGAGCGTGTTTGGAAATTCAGGAAAGGTCAGCCGAAAAGGTTAAACTGTTTCGGCAATGAAAAGAAAAACCTATCCGTCCGACCTCTCCGATGAACAGTGGCAACTGCTCGAAAATACGTTACCACCGCCTGAACAGTTCGGGCGACGACGCGCCATTG
>JAYVGL010000110.1:0-3195 GCA_043772175.1 Pyrinomonadaceae bacterium
TCCCACGGCGAAAGAAACTGACCTTTTTTGACGTTGACGGCTTTTCCGGTTCTGGCTGATTCGACCAATAAATCTGTCTGCCGACAAAGAAACGCCGGAATCTGAATCATATCGGCAACTTCGGCGACCTTTTCGACTTGCCAGGTTTCGTGAACGTCGGTTATCACCGGAACGCCGATTTCTTCCTTCACTTTTGCTAAAACTTCCAACCCGAATTCCATTCCCTGCCCGCGAAAACTTTCAATCGAACTGCGATTCGCTTTGTCGAACGAAGATTTATAAACGAATTCCACGCCGACCGATTTACAAACATCATGAATTTCCTGCGCCATAAACAGCGCGTGTTTTTCCGATTCGACGACGCACGGACCTAAAATAAACGCCAAACGTCCGTCGCCGAATGTTACATTTTTCACCTGAAAAGATTTTACTTTTATTTCAGTCATCATTATTTGATTCTATATGCAAAAATTGTATTCTATTTTTACACAACTGTTTTGTTTTCAAAAATTGACTGCGTAACAGTCAGTTGCAATTCAAGTTGGAGAATAATAACAAGGTTAAAAACAAGGTGGAGATTATGAGCAAAGATACAAAGAAAAAATCAGTTACAAAGTCAAAAAAAGCAACGACAACAGCGAAAAAGCCAATTGCGGCGGCGAAAAGTATGCAGGTAGCGAGCAATCCGAAAGCCGCTGAACCGATGATGAATCAGCGCGGACAGATTTTGCAGGAATACGGCACGGTGATTCATTTGCCGATTGGTTTGGAAGAAGACGTTTGCCTGAAAAGCGTCAACGCGCTTAATCAGGTTTTAGCGGACACGATAACGATCCGCGATATGTATAAAAAGCATCACTGGCAAGTCGCCGGACATACTTTTTATCAGCTTCATCTGCTGTTTGACAAACATTACGAAGAACAAAATTTATTGGTTGACACGCTTGCCGAACGCGTTCAGCGTCTGGGCGGAATTACGCTGGCGATGGCTGGCGATGTCGCCGAAGAAACCAACATCGAACGCCCGCCGCGCGGGAGAGAAGAAGTTCCCGTTCAAATTTCGCGCCTGCTCGAAGCCCACGAAATCATTTTAAAGGAATGCCGCAAATACGCGAAAGATGCCGATGACAACGGCGACGACGGCACGAACGATGTGATGGTCAGCGACGTTATTCGCACGAACGAACGCCACGTTTGGTTTATCTCGGAGCATTTGGTTCAGGTTCCTTTGATCGAAGCCAATTAAATTGGTAACAGTTCGACTTTAAAATGGAAAAGAGACGCGAAATGCGCCTCTTTTTTTATTTATCTGTAACGACTTCAAATAAGCTCAGGATGTTATCCTTTCCCGTTTGAAGTGGTTTTATGTTTAATTATCATATATATACCACCCCCTGAAAACTACTATAGAAAATTGCGTCGGGAAAAGCAAGCGTTATTTTCAGTGATGAAAAATTGTGTAATTATACATTTTTCAATAAAGCGGCTTTTCACCTTTCGGGCGCGTGTTCCAGCGTTTGTGAATCCAAAGCCACTGCTCCGGGTATTTTCTGACGTAGCGTTCGACGACGTTCGTTATTTTCTGCGTTAATTCTGTGATATTTTCGTCGGAATTATCGTGTTTTCGATATTCGACCGGCGGTTCGAGGTGAACGACGTATTTGGTTTTCGCTTCGTCCCAGACGGCGAACGCGGGCAGAACAATCGCGCCGGTTTTTATGGCGAGTTTGGCGATGCTCGTCGTCGTCGAAGCCGGAACGCCGAAGAAATCAACGAATGTGCCTTCGCGTTCCTGCACGTTTAAGTCGGCTAAAATCCCCAACAATTCGCCGTTTTCGAGAACGCGAAACATCGTCCGCGCCGACTTTTTTTTATCCAAAGTCACCGAACCGAATCGGGTGCGAAAGTTGTCAACGAAACTTTCGACAAGCGGGTTATCAATCCGGCGGACGAGAATATTCATCCCGAAACCGAATGCGGGCGGAAGCAGATTGAAAACTTCCCAACTGCCGAAATGTCCGGTGAAAAACAAAATTCCTTTGCCGGTTTCGACGGCGCGGTCGAAATTTTCGCGTCCTTCGAGTTCGACCAGATAGCGAATGTCTTCGTGCTTGAATTTTTTGAAATGCGAGACGAATCCGAGATGTCTGCCGAGGCTTTCAAACGTGCCGCGAATGATTTTTTCTCTCTCTGATTCCGGCATTCCGGGAAACGCGATTTCCAGATTGCGACGCGCCGTTTTACTCAGCTTCGGGAAACGCGCTCCGATAAATTTACCGAGCGATTTACCGAATTTCATCGAAGTTTCGAGCGGCAACGCGCCGACCGCGCCGAGAAATGAACGGACGGCGAGCAGTTCGGATTTACTTTGTAAATTGCTGCGTTTTTTTGGCATTAAATTTTTTGTTTTGACTTTTACAAAATCAACATACAATCGCCGTAACTGTAAAAACGATAACCCGACGCGACGGCGTGACGATATGCGTTCATCGTCAAATCGTAACCGGCAAACGTCGAAACCAAAACTAATAAAGAGGATTGCGGCAGATGAAAATTCGTCAACAATCCGTTGACAACTTTAAATTTATAGCCGGGAGTAACGGTCAAATTAGCCGTGAAGTTCCCTGCCGCGAGTCTTCCGTTTTCATCCGTGCGCGATTCCAAAGCCCGCGTCGTCGTCGTGCCGACGGCGATGATTCGTCTGTTTTCAGATTTCGCCTGATTAATAATCTGTGCGGTTTCGGCGGAGATTGCACCGCTTTCCTCCATTACTCGATGCTCCGACAAATCCGAAACGTGCACCGGCTCGAAAGTTCCGTAGCCGACGTGCAGAGTGATTTCTGAAATTTCCACACCTGAATTTTTAATCTCGTCTAAAATTTCCGGCGTGAAATGCAGTCCGGCGGTTGGTGCGGCAATCGCGCCGCGCTGTTTGGCGAAAACGGTTTGATAACGGCTTTTGTCCGCGTCCGAAACGCCGTCGGCGCGTTTGATATACGGTGGCAGCGGCGTATTGCCGATGCGCTCTAAAATCTCGTCGAAATCGCCGTTCGTGTCAAATTTGACGACAATCCGATTTTTAATCGTGCGATCTAAAACTTCGGCGGAAAGATTTTCGCCGAACGATATTCGTTTGCCGATTTTCAATCTTCGCGCCGGTTTTGCCAGCGTTTCCCACGTTTGATTTTCGATTTC
>JAYVGL010000111.1:0-5954 GCA_043772175.1 Pyrinomonadaceae bacterium
AGACTTGGAAACTGGTTGCAGCCATTGTCAATTTGAAACTTTCCACTCGTCATCTCAAGTTTGCTTCCCCATAAACTACTTGTTTAGGAAAGATGTCTATTACTTTCTTTACAATTGTTTTAGGCTTATATTCGGGCTTGAAAAACTATTCGGAATTTTAGACACTTGCCGTTGAAGAGTCAACCGAGATTTCGGCAAAGGCGATTTTATGAAAATTTCTGCGCTAATCTTTGATATTATCGAAACGAATAATAATGCCGATAGCTTTGTAAATTATAAAAATGATAGAGTTTGGTCTATGGAATTGACGGTTGCCGTAACGGGCGCATCAGGCACAATCTACGCGCAGAGAACCTTGCAGTTATTGGCGGAAAGCGGCGCGGTGAAAACGATAAATTTGATTATGTCGAGCGTCGTGCCGACCGTCGCGCAAGTCGAATTGGGCGTAAATCTCAAGGAGCCGAATCAGAAAAAGATCAACGAATGGCTCGGTTTGGACGAAAAATCGAAATTGATTCGTTACTGGCAACTGGATAATCTGGCAGCAAAACCTTCGAGCGGATCGAACAAACAAGTCGGAATGATCGTTGTGCCGTGTTCGATGGGAACGCTCGGCGCAATCGCTTCGGGCGCGGGAACGAACTTGATCCATCGTGCGGCGGACGTTTGTTTGAAGGAGCAGCGCAAACTCGTTATCGTGCCGCGTGAAACGCCTTTTAACGCGATTCATCTGGAAAATATGCTGAAATTGTCGCGTCTCGGAGCGCAAATTCTGCCCGCCGCCCCGTCGTTCTATCACAAGCCGAAAACGATTGATGATTTGGTTAATCACTTGTGCTGCCGCATTTTAGATCAGTTCGACATTCCGCATTCCAAAAAGTCGGAGTGGACGGGCGATGAAGTTTTGCACGGAGAATAGATGATGGAAACGGTCGAGAGATTTTCCGATCGCGTCGGTAATTACGTCAAATATCGCCCGACTTATCCGCCGAAGGTTCTGGATTTATTTCGTGATGAGATGAATCTGCAAAATTCTTCAACGGTCGCCGACATCGGCGCGGGAACGGGCATTTCGGCAAAGATTTTTCTCGATAACGGCAATCCGGTTTTTGCGGTCGAACCGAACGCGGCGATGCGCGAGGCGGCGGCGGAATTTCTCGGAGATTATTCAAATTTAACGCTCGTCAACGGCATTTCGGAGAACACGACGCTCGCAGATAATTCGATTGATTTCGTCGTTGCGGCGCAGGCGTTTCATTGGTTCAAGCAGAACGAGACGTGCGCGGAGTTCAAGCGAATTCTCAGAGATGAAGGCTTTGTCGCTCTAATCTGGAACGAACGCCAGCTTGATTCGACGGCGTTTTTGAAAGACTACGAAAAGCATTTGGTCAAATTCGGCACGGACTACGAAAAGATTCGCCACGATAAGATCACGTCGAAAACTTTGCGAGATTTTTTCCAAATCGACTTCAAAGAAGCGATTTTTCAGAATCAACAGAATCTAGACTTTGACGGTTTGAAAGGCAGGATGCTGTCTGCGTCCTACGTTCCGTCGCCGGAAAATCCGTGTTTTCCGGCGATGTTGGGAAACCTCGAATCGCTTTTTGCAGAACACGCGGAAAACGGTAGAATAGACATCTTATACGACACCAAAATTTTCTACGGGCGAATCTGAATTTGCCTAATTTCTTATGAACGCACAACAATCAGAAAAAAGAACGATCACCGTCGCGCATTCGCCCGATTCGGATGATGCTTTTATGTTTTACGGTTTGGCGACCAACAAGCTGGAAACCGACGGGCTAAAATTTGAACACACCTTAAAAGACATCCAATCGCTCAACGAAGACGCGAAGAACGGTGTGTTCGATGTCACGGCGATCAGCTTTCACGCCTACGCTTACATTGACGATAAATACGCGCTGCTGCCGCACGGCGCGAGCATCGGCGACAAATACGGTCCGATTCTCGTTTCCAAAGAACAGTACAAACCCGAAGACATCCCGAATTTGAAAATCGCCATACCGGGCGAATTGACCAGTGCGTTTCTGGCAATGAGGATTTACAATCAGGAATTTGAATACATCGTCGTCCCGTTCGACAAAATCATTGACGCGGTAAAAGAGGGCAAAGCCGACGCGGGACTGCTGATTCACGAAGGACAGCTTTTCTACAAAAGTATGGGTTTGCACAAAGTCATTGATTTGGGCGAATGGTGGTTTGAAAAAACCGGCTTGCCGCTGCCGATGGGCGGCAACGTCATTCGCCGCGATTTAGGCGAAGAATTGATGTTGAAAGTCTCCAAATGTCTGCACAAAAGCATCAAGTATTCGATGGACAACCGCGAAGACGCACTTTCTTACGCGATGCAGTTCGCCCGCGATATGCCGCCGGAATTAGCCGACCGATTCGTGGCGATGTGGGTCAACGATTTAACTTTGGATTACGGCGAACGCGGCAAGGAAGGAGTGAAACTGCTGCTCAAAGAAGGATTTGAAAAAGGAATTATTCCGCATCAGGTCGAAGTCAGTTTTGTCGGGTAGTTGTAGATATATTCAAACGAAAAGCAAGGTAATTTCTAAACGAATTACCTTGCTTTTTGCTTGCCCCAAATTGATTTAAGCGAAATTCGCTTGCCGTCAGCCGACGCTGCCGTTTTCGATTTTGCCGTCGTGTTTGAAGAATGTTTCTCCGGGTTTGCTGAAAATCAACGAACCCCAAATTACAAACTGCCCAGTGAGATGAAATAAAACCACCGCGATTGTTCCACTTGGATCGCGCTGCCAAACAACGAAAAAATCCTCGTATCGGCTATTTGTCAGATTAATATATGAATAAAAAACAAAAGTCGAGTAATGCAGCAAAAGCAAACAGATGATTATGATTCTAATTGCCCGCCGTCTGACCCAACATAACAGAAGATCGATTATCGCCCAATAAATTACTGGAATAGGCAACAGCGCAAGTAACAAAAAAACGCTTGTTCCGGTGCCGTGTCCCATTCCCGTATAAACCAGTCCGAAAAATGTCAGAATCACACTGTAAATCAGTCCGGCGCAAAAACCGAGGATATATTTGCCGTAAAACATACAACGATTCTTCCTACTTACGACAGATTCGATACTTCGGGATATTTGCGAATCACCGCACCCGTTCCCAAATCAAATAAAGTCATATTTCCGTTTACTTCCTGAACCAAAACACTTTTCCCATCAGCGCAGAGTGCAGCTGATGCCAGAGAATTCACTGTCGTTATACTTTGTTTTATTTTCCCCGAATTAGTGTTCCACAGAATAAATAAGCCTCTGACGGATTCATTGCCGATTTGACGATTTTTGCCGGCGGCGAATGCTAAATCGGGATTTTTTGTCGAGTAGCCAACCGCGCCGATGTCGCTGATTTGTCCACTATACTCTTTGTCTAGACCTAGATACTTTTGATTGTTCCGCAAACTGTAAATTTGAAGGCTGTTCTCACCCGAACCAATTGGGCTGGCGACCAGAACAGAATCTCCGCGAGTTGATGCTGCACAATGTAAGAAAGGCATTTGATGAGCAAAACTTTTTTCGATTTTTCCCGTCTTCAAGGAAATAACGGAAAGGTTATCATCGCCGACTGCCAGCAGTTTCTCGTCGTCGGTTGAAAAAACCAGACAGACGTAAACACTCGACGGATACCGGAAACTTCCTTTTACTGCGCCGTTAACGGCATCGTAAAACTCGATAATCTCTTCATTATTGCTTTTTAAGATTAACGAGTGAGCGATGGTTTTGCCGTCCGCCGAAATCGTATAGGGAAAAACGGCTTTGCCCGGCGTTTTATTTTTTGATCCTCCGGTTTCGATGTCCAGCCAAATCATTTCGGCTTTGTCGTTAACCGAGAAAATAGTTTTCCCGTCGGGCAAAAATGCCGCATACTTAAAAGCGCGGGCTTCGGTTTCAAATGTCTGAAGCAGTTTGCCCGTTTGAGTTTCCCAAACGCTGATTTTATTTCTATACCTCGAAAGAATTTTTCCGCCGTCTGCCGAAAAGGAAACGTCTGACAACTGATCGGCTTTTACATCATCGGCAGTTGTTAGGAATAAAAGGCAAAAGATAACAAAAAACAATTTCATTTTTTTGTAATGCTTCATAATTTTCGGGTTTGTTTTTTGTCTTATTGTCTGTTTTCGCTTATCGCATTTGCTTTAAAATTGAAACTTTACTTTTCTTTCATTCTTAATTGATACTGATACAATCGAGTTCCGAGTTAGTCTGCTTTTACTATTCTTCGGTCAGCACTTGATTCTTTACAAAAACCGGAAACCTCTTGAACAATGTCCGCCCACTGAATGGCGGCGTATGCTTTTTTAATAACCAGTTTCTCCCGGTCTTTCTACAAGCAAATCGGAACGGCTTCAACGAGAATGTCATACGATTGTTTAGCCATATCAAGGGCTAATTTCGGTCGCTTGCTCGGATCATCTACCTGATGCCACTCTTCTTGAGACACCGAGTCCCGCTGCACATTTCCATTTTCATCTACTCTCGTCCCGACTTGTCCAATTTTGGGACCTAAACCTTTGTGGGAAAAACTATCCTGAAAAGTGTGCATATACATCCCCAAATCTTTTAACGAACCGGAACCGCGCCAAGCATTATTTAGTTGGCTGAGTCTTTCGGGAGTTACAAAATGCCAGTCTCTTAATCACTTATAATTGCTGCCGGAGGCAACGTCTTTTGCGTCGGTCGGTATCGGTTGTGAATCTGGATCGTAATCAACGCCAACATCATATCCTGAAAATTCAGTGGCATTAGGAAAATGAGAACCCGCAGCTAAAGCCAGAGCAAAGGTTAAATTTTTATGAACCTCATCTTCATAAACCATCGCCAAAGTCAAAGTCAACATTTTGAATGCTGTATTTTGAGATAAAACATTATCAATTCTTTTGGCACTGGTTCTGACCAAGATATTGTAAAGCGTCAAATTGTCTATTGCTCCGTGCGGATTCGGTGCGCCGTTTTGTATTTGAAATTGTCTGACGGCAAGACGCATATTTTCATCATAAACGTCGCTTTCAGTCAAATTGGGGCTTGGGGCAACTAAAAGGTTCGATCAACTTTTCAGAGGTCTGATTGCCGGATTTCGTTGATTTCTATTGAGAGAGTATGTAACACAAATTAAATAATTTAAGTAAGAGGACTGAATTATTTTATAAATGCTTTTCAAGATTACTCAATAGGGATCGAAACGTCGCCTAGATTCAAATTTGAGCATCTATACGATAATTTTGTCTTTCTACTTACTAGTGCTGTTTTAGGTTACGAGAAAGATAAAATGAAGTCAATAAAATACTTTTCCGGTAAGAAGTTCAACAGCGTGTGAGAAATTTTGCGAGAGCAATTTTTATTTCGCCGTCTGTTGGCTTTCACACATTAGCCGACGCTCGAATGAATTAGACTGTTTATCAAACGATATTCCAAAGACGCACGAATTTCAATTCAAAATCATTTTTGATTTTATATGTAAAAGCGGTTCTCGCCGCAGCGTCGGCGTATCGGTTAATGAAAAGTCGAAACAAAGCGTATAACCCGTAAAACTCGCTTGGTGTCGGCAAAACAGCGAATGCCGCATTCGGTCGCGCCTTTTTATCTGTCGGGGATGCAGGCGACTTTTTCGGCATCGGTAATTTTACGAGCTAAAGGGAGAAAATAATGATTTCAAGATTTGATAAAATCGCGGTAGATTTGCCGCGTCCGAAAAACCCGTCGCCGAACGATGCTGCTGCCGTCCAGGAATTGCTCGGCGGCAAATTCGGCGAAATGTCCACGCTGATGAACTATACATATCAGTCGTTTAACTTTCGCGGGCGCAAAAAGTTACGTCCGTTTTACGATTTGATTGCGAGCATCGCCGCCGAAGAATACAGCCACATCGAAACGCTTTCCTACGCCATCAATCTGATGTTGAGCGGC
>JAYVGL010000112.1:0-15512 GCA_043772175.1 Pyrinomonadaceae bacterium
CCGATACCGCCGAGTCGCGGCGCGGATTTGCCGTCGCCGTAGTTCTGATAAGTTTCCGATTTACCGACTTCCAACGCACCTTCGGCAACGACGATGTTGGTAAAACGCGAGCCGCTTTTCTCACGGGCGTGGATTTTCTGCACCATTGATTCGTAGGAAAATGGAATTTCGGGAATCAAAATTATGTCCGCGCTGCCCGCGAGTCCGGCGTGAAGCGCGATCCAACCCGTATTTCTGCCCATCACTTCCAAAATCATCACGCGGTCGTGCGACGCGGCGGTCGTGTGCAGACGGTCGAGGGCTTCGGTCGCAATATCAATCGCCGTCATAAAGCCGAACGTCAATTCGGTCGCCGCCAAATCGTTGTCAATGGTTTTCGGAACGCCGATCACGGGAATGCCGCGCCGGTGAAATTCCTGCGCGATTGCCAGCGTCCCGTCGCCCCCGATGACGACGAGAGCTTCGATCTCCAACTTTTTCAGATTTTCAATCGCGGCGCGAATTATGCCGTCGGGAAAAACCGTCTTGCCGTCCTCGAACGAGCAGAAATTTCCCTTGTTGCGCGTTCCGAGAATAGTGCCGCCGCGCGGCAGCAGTCCGCCGACGCTTTTCGTCGTCAGCTTCATTATCTTCAAGTCGCCGATCAGGCCTTCAAAACTGTCTTCGATGCCGACGCACTTCATTCCGAATTCGCGGATTGCCGTCCGCACCGCCGCTCGAATCACGGCGTTCAGTCCCGGCGCGTCGCCGCCGCCAGTTACGATGCCGATTTGTTTATACATAATCTGATAGTCGAAATTACTTTACTCTACGAATTATAAAAACCGGAAAGTTCCGAAGAGTAAATTTTGCTAGGAAAATCGCCGATTGTAAAGTTTCTGGAAGTTAATCCTTCGTTTCGAGGGCGCGAATTTGATTTTTTTCTCTCAGGTCAGAATCGCATAAACGGAGTTCGATTGAATTCATCAATAGTCTGTTGCCGCGAACGATTCTAACCTGAAAGAAAAAATCGTGAACGAATTTTCATCCACGATTTTCACAGATATTACCGCCGAAATTTATTTGTTCGCCGTATAAGTTCCCGTCAATTTTTTGGCTTCGGGAATTTGTTCAATCGCTTTTAAGACTTGCGGATCGGTTTCGAGTAAAACTTGTTGTCCGGCTTCGGTCGAATAGTTAGCGGTGGCGAGTTCTTCACGAAGGCGCGATTTGGCGTAGTCAATTTGACTGTTGACGTTTTCCGTCGTCAAGCCGAGGTTTTTGTCTTTTCCGACGAACGCGCGAAACGCCTCGAGCATTTTATCGTTGATTTGAAAATCGTCTGCGTCAACCGTCTGATTGTAGTTTTGCTTGTCGGCTTTCAAACTTTCAAAACCTCTGATCTGTCCGGCGGCAAGCTGCCGAACGAAATAGAACGCGGCTTCGTTCAAGCGAAAACGCAGCGGCGTGAAGGTCAGTGCGGCGGCTTTCACGTCCGGTTCGATGCCGCGTCCGCCATAGAGAATTCTGCCGTTGGCGGTCGGCACGGGACTGCCCGCCGGTTTCGGTTTCGCGTCGGGCGCGGGGGTCGTCGTCGTCCCGCTTTCGTCTTCTTCGCCGTGATGCGTGTAGTAATCGTAAATCGAACCGCTCGAATAATCTCTCTGCAAAGAACGTCCGAACGGCGTGTAATATCTGGCGGTCGTAAGAGTCAAACCCGTTCCTAAAGGCAGTTGGAAAACTCTCTGCACCAAACCTTTACCGAAACTGTCGCTGCCGACGATCACGCCGCGATCATAGTCCTGAATCGCGCCCGCAACGATTTCCGAAGCCGAAGCCGAACCGCCGTTAATCATTAAAACGAGCGGCAAATCCTCGGTTTTGTTGCCGACCGTGCGAAGTTCCTGCGACTGCGAATAGCGCGAGCGACCTTTAACGGAAACGACCGTCTGACCGCGCGGCACAAAACGGCTGACGATTTCAATGGCTTGCGGCAGCAGTCCGCCCGGATTGCCGCGCAAATCTAAAATCAAGGATTTCATTCCCTGCTTTTTCAATTCTGCCAACGCCTCGTCTAATTCATCGGCGGACGTTTCCTGAAAGCCGCCGGTGAAACCGACGTAGCCGATGCCGTCTCTCAGCATAAAATAATTGCGAATCGAAGGCAGCGGAACGCCGCCGCGCACGATGCTGAAGTCAAGCGGTTTATCGGTTCCGGCGCGTTCAACTTTCAGATTGACCGGAGTGCCGCGTTCGCCGCGCACGTTTTTGGAAACCTCCGCGCTCGTGTATTTTTTCGCGTCTTTGCCGGCGATTTCGACGAAGCGGTCGCCGTAGCGCAGTCCGGCTTTATCGGCGGGCGTGTTCGGAATAATTGATTGGACGTAAACGCCGTCGCGGTGCTGCAAAATCGAAACGCCGATGCCGTAAAACTGCGAGGATTGGTCTTCGGAAAGTTTACGAAACTCGTCGCTGGTGAAAAACGACGAATGCGGGTCGAGCGTGTAAAGCATTCCCTGAATCGAACTTTCCGAAACCTTTTCGCGTTCGACTTCGCCGACGTAATTTTTACCGACAATTTCAAGGGCTTCCCGATAATCGGAGGAAACTTTTTCCGGTGTCAGCGAACTGTCAGCCGAAGAAGTCATCGGTAATCTGCCGAAAATGCCGCCGACGACTGCGCCGATAAACACCAAAACAACTGCGATTAGACTAAACTTTCTGCTCATCAAAAACTACTCCCAAGTCAGGTGAAACTATATCACAAATTAGTTGTCGAAAGTGAGCGACAGGTTGTCGGTCGGTTAAATGATAAACAATAGATGAGCCGAACGCGCTGCGGAAAAAACCTCGAATTTTATTTATCGTTTCGCATTATAATTTACAATTTGTAGTTAAAAATCTACTATTACATTTTGCCCGAAAATGAAAGCCGAATTATCCATCATCGTTCCCGCCTACAATGAAGAAGCCCGACTCGGCAACTCAATCGGGAAAGTCCTCGCATACTTGCAGCGGGCAAGTCCGCACGCCGAATTGATCGTCGTTGACGACGGCTCGAACGATAAAACCGCCGAAATCGCCGAACACGCCTGCGCCGCGTTTCCCGAAATGTCATCGCAAGTCATCCGTTACGAAAAAAATCGCGGCAAAGGTTTCGCCGTCAAAACCGGTTTGGTCGCCGCGTCCGCCGACATCGCGCTTTTTTCCGATGCCGATTTGTCAACGCCGATTGAGGAAACCGCAAAACTCGTCGAACCGCTTCGGCAGAATAAATTCGACGTAACCTTCGGCTCCCGCGCACTCGACCGCAGTTTGATCGGAACGCATCAACCGTGGCGGCGCGAACAGGGCGGCAAGGTTTTTAATTTGATCGTCAAAACCCTGACCGGCTTGCCGTTTTGGGATACGCAGTGCGGTTTCAAAGCGTTTAATATGACGAAATTTCGTCCGCTGCTCGACGTAATGCGGATCGAACGCTTCGGCTTCGATGTCGAATTCTTATACGTCGCCGATTATCACAAATTGCGCTTAAAAGAAATTCCCGTCCGCTGGAATCACTGTGAAGGAACGACCGTCAGCGTTTTCCGCGACAGCCAAAGAATGTTCAACGAAGTCCGCGAAATTCGCCGCAACGCCAAAAAAGGCGTTTATGACAAGACAAAATAATCGGCGTATAATCCAGTTATGCAAACGATTTATCAAATTAACGCCGACGAACTCGACCAGAATCTTCTTGACAGCATCAAAGCATTATCCAAACACAAAGAAATCGAAATCGTAATTTCCGAGCGCGACGAAACGGCATATCTGCTGCGTTCGTCCGCCAACCGCGAAAGTCTTTTACGCGCCATTCGAGATGTCGAGGAAGATCAAAACATCGTCGTCCCTGACCAAAAGCAATTTCAATGAGAATAATCGCTTTTCATCAGGAAGCCTTCGATCAATTCGGCGAATGGGCGCGAATTGACAAAAAACTTTTTGAACGACTGAACCGCTTAATCAACGAAGCCGCCAAAAATCCATTCGACGGCATCGGCAAACCCGAACCGCTGAAAGCCGACTTAAAGGGTTATTGGTCGCGCCGCATCAATGACGAACACCGACTTGTTTATAAAATAACCGACGCGCAGACTAATTATTGTCGCGTGTAAATATCACTACTAAAAAATGACCGCTAAATTAAACGTCAATATAGATCACGTCGCCACGATTCGAGAAGCCAGAAAAACTATCGAACCGAGCATTATCGCCGCCGCCGTCATCTGCGAACAAGCCGGAGCCGACGGCATTACGGTTCACATCCGTCAAGATCGCCGCCACATTCAGGACGGCGACCTCGCTTTTTTGCGCGAGGTCGTGACAACGTATCTGAACGTCGAAATGGCGGCGAACGACGCGATGATAAAAATCGCCGTCGAGAAAAAACCCGACGCGGTTTCGCTTGTTCCCGAAAATCCGACCGAAATTACAACCGAAGGCGGTTTGGATGTCGCCGGAAATTACGAAAACGTGAAGACGGCGATTCACACATTAAAAGACGCGGGAATTTTCGCCGCCGTTTTTGTTGACCCGGACGAAAAACAAATCGAAGCCGCGCACAAAGCCGGCGCACAACAAATCGAACTCTGCACGGCGGAATACGCCGAATTGACGTTATCGGCACGGGCGGCGCACGGTGCGGGCGCGGAAAAAGCGCGAACCGAAATCGAACGCATCAAAACCGCCTGCCGCCTGGCGAAAAATCTCGGCTTAATCGTCGCCGCCGGACACGGTTTGACTTACCGCAACGTCGGCGCACTCGCCCGCATTCCCGAAATCACCGAATTCAACATCGGACACAACATCATTTCCCGCGCCGTATTTACGGGACTTTACCGCGCCGTCGAGGAGATGCTGACGGCGATAAAAGTTTAGTTTTCTCTTAAATTTTTGAGTCGTCGAATGCCTCAAAAATTTATTCATCGGCGGGATAGCCGATCAGATAGGTAACGGGAAGAGCCGCGCCGAGGGCTTTCAGTTCGCCGATTTCCCAATCGTATTGCGTTAGTTCCGCCGTCATCGCCCGCAACTCCGCCGGCTTATACGTCCGCAGACAGGATACGATGCCGTCGAATAAAATCACCAGCGGCACAACCGGAAGAACGTAAGTCCAAAACAGCCTCGATAAGCGCAGCGGACGAATAACGGCGTAAAAATCAACGCCATAAAAGGCAGCAGAAACATCAGCGCAATCGCTAACGCCGACCGATGTGTGGCTTCAAAGACGGCGATTCCCTGCCGCTTTTCCACCGCGTCTTTCAAAATAGCGCGGGCTTGCACCGGACGGAAGTGATGAAACGCGGCGAACAGCTTTCTGAATCCGTCCAGCTTCTCAGGCACGTTCGCCGCGTCAACCGCTTCGGAAGCAAAATCAATCGCGCCGTTCGAGACGAATTTCGCTTGCTGAAACGCCGGAACATTAGGAAATTTATCGGTCAGCAGAATTTTCATCGAAGCCGCTTGCCGCCAATCTTTTTGCAGCGAAACCCACGAACCCGCGCCGCCTGAACAGAGATCGGTAATATGTTTCGCTCTGCTCAGTTCGACGGCGCGTTCGAGTTTCGGCGCAATCGGCGAATAGGGCTTTGTCCGGTCGGTCATAGATTGCAGATAATCGGTCAGCGCGTCTCGAATGCCGTTCGGCAGCCACGATTGGTCTTCAATTTCGATCAGTTGGAATCTTCTCATAAAAACTCGCCTCAATTCGGAAAGATGTTGTCGTCCAGATTTTTGACTCCGATGGCGATCACAATCACGGCAACCGCACCAATAACAACTGCGGCAATGCCGAGTTTTGCGCCGAGTGAAAGTCCGCTTTTTTTGACTTTTACCGCGTCGGTTTAAGCGATTGTCGTCCGGTTTTTGGTTTTCAAATCGGCGATGACAAAATCGTTCGTGTTTAGTTCGGCGATAAAGCCTTTGATTTCGCGTCCGTCGCGCAGTTTGATTTTGATTTTAGATTTTTCGCCCGCGCTGCGTTTCGTCAAAGCGGTTTTGATTTTTGCCGCTTCCGATTCGCCCGTCAAGTTTTGCGCGAAACCGGGCGTGATGAACAGAAATTGAAAAATTAAAATTGCAATTAAGTGTCGTAACAGTTGTTTTTAACATAATTATTTTCCTCAAGTATTTTTGAATTAACTGTCAAAGCGTGTTCGATACAGCCACGCGAAAAAAACGGCGGCGATGATTAAATCCGGCAGTCCTACGAAAGCCGCCCGCACCGGCAGTTCGCCCGTGAAAACTAAAACGGCTAACAGAACGGCAAACGAAGATTTGCCCAACGCGCCGATTAAAACGAAAAATCTTTCCGGCGTTTTTGAAAATGCTAAACGCAGATAAGAACGCCGAAAAAGAAAATCCAGAAAGATAAAATGAGCGGATAAAAAGAACTTCCGGTTTACTGTTGCAACCAATCCGCCGGTTCAGCCGAAAAATTAAGATCGGTTAAATCCTCGTTGACCGTGATGACTCGCGGCGTGAACGTGTAGCTTTTCGATATGACATTGACGATATACGTTTCGCCGGACTGAACTTCGTTGAATGAAAAATAGCCGAACGAATTAGTCGCCGCCGTGCGCGTTTCGCCGTTTTGTCCGGTTAAATAAACCCGCGCCCGTGCGATACCGCGCTTTCCGTTTATTACTCTACCGGAGATTGAAACGGCGGCGGCGGTCGGCACGAACGCTTCAAACGCTCCCTTATCAACGACGGAGACAGTTCGGGCAAATCCGCTGCCGCGCGCGTCGGTCGTCAAAACCGAATTATCAAACGGGTCAATCGCATTGGCGTTAACGCCCGTGTTAATCGCCGGACTGTTTGCCGTCAGCGAATGCGTCGGCACGCTTCCGCCGTTGTCGGCGAGCGCGGCGAGCAGCGGATCAACATTGACCGCATCATTGGTTTGCGAAAAAGTGCCGTTCGGAAAACCGCTCGAATTTGAAACCAGATTGCCGTCGACCGAGAGGATCGCTCCGCTGAATTTGTGAATGTCCGGCGAATTCAAAGCCGAATTATTCGACACGATGCTGTTGCCGATATTGAGCAGCCCGTCAACATAAATTCCGCCGCCGGTGGCAGTTGTTGACCGATTAAAACTGATCGTCGAGTTGCGGATATTTGTCGTTCCGCCGGAAAAAATCGCGCCGTGTGCAGTGGTTCCGGCGTTTCTGTTTGTATTTTCCGCGTCCGCATCGCTCCGGTTGAAAACCTGAAAATTATTGCTGACGGTCGTGTTCGACAGATACAAAGTGCCGTAAGAGCCGATGGCGAGAATGTCCGCCGCCGAGTTATTTGAAATCGTCGAATTGCTGATGCGGGCGATTCCGTTGATAAGATAAATCGCGCCGACACTCGGAGCGGTATTATTTCTGACAATCGTTTTGTCGAGCGTCAGACTGCTGTTGTTATAAGCCAGAATCGCGCCGCCGCCATTGTCTCCGACGACTTTGCCGTTGGCGAGCGTCATTCCCGTAATTTTTACCGTCGCATTATTTAACGTAAAAATCCGGTTTGCATTGCCGCCCGAAACGGTTAAAGTATTGGCGTTCAAGCTCGGATAACCGACGATGTTGACGTTGTGATTGACGATTGAAATTTCCGTGCCGCCGAGCGAAACCGTGCCGAAAACATTCGGCGCGAAAGTTATCGTGTCCGTTCCGAAATTTAAAGATGCCTGATGAACGGCTTCGCGCAGACTGCAATCGGTGTCGCAAACCGAATCGTTGCTGTTTGTTTTCTTGGAAACGATCAGCGAAGTATTGCCGCTCTGGTCTTCAAACGCGCCTTTGTCAACGGTCGTGTCGGTAATGCGCGGAAATCCCGTGCCGCGAGCGTCGGTTATCAAAGGTGTGTTGGTCAAAGGATCAACCGCGTTGGCATTGATGCCGCCATTTCGCGCCGGACTTCCGGCTTGCAGCGGATGAGAAAGAATGTGAAAACCGCCGAGATTCGCATTGCTCGGCGCAAGCAAAGGATTGACTCCGAATATATCGTTCGGCTGATTAAATGTATTCGCGGGAATGCTGCCCAAATCGCCGATTAAATTTCCGCCGACTGATGTAATCGTTGCGGCTTCGTTTTTAATGTCCGTCCCGATTTCGTCCGTGTTTTGCGCGACAATCGTGTTGCCGATATTCAATCTTCCGTTTAAGCGATTAAAAATTCCGCCGCCTTCGCCGCCGTTCACAGTCGTCGTGTTTCTGACAATCGTCGAATTGCGTATAAAAACGTCGCCGTTATTGTTCCAAATCGCGTGTCCCGAATTGGTCGTGTCGGGCGTGAAATTGCCGCTGACGGTTACATTGGCTATATAAAGACTTCCGCCGTTATTGAAGATTGCCGAAGCCGCCGAACCGGAATTGCTTGTGATTGAAGAATTTGTAATGTGATGCGGTCCCGATCCGAGCCTAATCGCGCCGCCCAAATCCGCCGCGTTGTTGCGAATCGCTACGCGGTCGAGCTGCAAAGTCGCCGTCGGACGAACGTAAATCGCGCCGCCTTCGGTCGAGCCGACAGCTCCGTTAAACGGTTTCCCGTTTCCCTGCACGAGCGTGATGTTTTTCAAATCAAGCCCCGCACCGTCTTGGACATAAAAATGACGGCTCGCGTTGCCGCCCGAAATGAACGCGACGTTCGGATTATTCAAAAATCCGTCAATCGTGATGCGTTTTGTAATAACGATTTCCGAACCGCCGAGCGTGAACGTCTGCCCGACGAGATTTGAATCGAAAACAACCGTGTCGCCCGAATCGGCGACGAAAACGGCTTCACGAAGGCTGCAATCCGCGTCGCAAACATTGTCGCTGCTGTTAGTAGATTTCGTGACCGTCCAACTCGCGGCGTTTGCCGTCGCGCCGCCGATGATTAGAATTGCCAGTAGCCCGATAATAAATGCTGATAGATTTTTCATAGTGATTTCTCCTTTCAAACAAGCCGTTTTCGCGGCTTTGATTATTAATGCGTTTGAATTTTGAAAAACCTATCATTTGCAAAAATATTTTTTAATGAAATGCCGGAAAGCCGTGAGTATTTTGACTTCACGGCTTTCCGGCGTTATTTTTTTTGTAAATTATTTGGTTTTGATTTGCTTGATGACTACTGCGGCATCAAAAGCATCGGTCATCAACTGGGCTTTATGCGGATAATTTCCAAGCGAATTGATCAGCAGCACGCCTTGAATGTCGCCCGGATAATTAATTATCACGCTGTTCATTCCGACGAGCGTTTCCGCTTTGCCGTAACTTAAACCGCCGCCGTGTCCGAGATAATTCCCGTAAACTCCCTGAAACTGTTTCCACGCCGCCGGGTCTTCCCAGCCGAGCAGATTATCATCCATCAATTTTCTGGTCGCCGGTTTCAAGACTTTATCGTCGTAACGAAGATGCGCCATAAACTGCGCCAACTCATACGCCGACATCACCCAACCGCCGCCGCCGCCGCTCAGCGTCCAATCGGTATCGGCATAACCATTGGCTTTATTGCTCTGATTATACCAGCGCGTCGACGCGTATGAACCGTATTTCATATCAACATTTTTTATTTCGGACGGCGTTAAAACCAATTCGCGGACGATTTCCTTGTAACGGGTGCTGACCGCTACGTTAAGCGCAACATCGTCGTATTGCGCCAGATAATTCCAGCTTTTGCGCGTTTCTTCCGATGCCAGCATATACGGCAGAATAATGCGAAAAATAGCAAGATTCCCGTTGATGTAGATGTATTTGTTTTTCGGGCGCGTAACGCCGGATTTTATCCAGGAGCGCAAGCCTTGAATGCTCGTGTCGCCGCCGTTGTCGAACATTCCGCTGTATTGCGACATTAATTCCTTAAACTTCATCGTTGCGACACCGCTTCCGCGCGTCCAGTTCGGCGGCAGAAAATCGTTGATTGGCGAATCAATTGTCAGATTCGGATAACCGACGACCTTTTTGTCCTGAATCGCTTTCAG
The DNA here is from genome assembly GCA_043772175.1 of Pyrinomonadaceae bacterium. Classification (GTDB taxonomy): domain Bacteria; phylum Acidobacteriota; class Blastocatellia; order Pyrinomonadales; family Pyrinomonadaceae. The sequence goes on from JAYVGL010000112.1 coordinate 9,968, forward strand.
AATCGCCGTCGCCGTTATCGTCTTGGTCACGCTGGCGATATTCATTCTGGTTTGCGGCATCAATGGATCACCGATACCAAGTATGTTCGGATCGTCTTTTTTCAAAACCGCGTAGCCGTAATTTCCGCTTCGCAGATATTTCCCGTTTTGATAAATGACAAACGTATAACCGACGGCGTTTCCGTCCAATTTACTACGCAGATAAGTTTCAAATTTATTTACATCAAATTCTTTACCGACCGGCAAATCGCCTAAATCTTTGCCGCTCGCCGCCGGCGGATTGATGATTGTCATCGCCAATGCGACGATTGCGAATAATTTAGTTATCAAATGTTTTTTCATAATGTTTCCTCGATTAAAAATTAAATAATTTCAGGCGTATTTTCCGCCTCTGACAGTTAATGCGATTTTTTCGTTGAAAAACTATCATCTGCCAAAATATTTTTTTTCGATTTTTTGTTTCTGTGTTAAATTTACATTGAACTTTTCACCAAATGGCTTTTAATTCAGCACAAAAAGTTACCGAATTGCTGCAAAAATGGAGCGGCGGCGATGCTGCCGCGCTCGAAGAATTAACGCCTTTGATTTACGCCGAACTGCACCGCATCGCTAAAAGTTATATGAACCGCGAGCGCGAAAATCACACGCTGCAAACTTCGGCTCTGGTCAACGAAGCCTACGTCAGATTAATAGATTGGAAATCGGCGAAGTGGGAAAACCGAGCGCATTTTTTCGGCGTGTCGGCACAGTTGATGCGAAGAATTCTGGTTGATTTCGCCCGCAAACGCCCGAAAATCGAAGAGAAAGCCGTGCATCACGTCGTCCTCGACGAAGCCTTCACGGTGAGTTCGGAAAAAGACGCGGATTTGGTCGCGCTCGATGAAGCGTTGCACGAATTAGCGGCGTTCGACGAGCGCAAAGCGAAGATCGTCGAACTGAAATTTTTCGGCGGTTTAACGGTCGAAGAAACGGCGGAAGTTTTGAAAATCTCCGCCGTTACCGTAATGCGCGAGTGGAACAAAGCGAAGGCTTGGCTGTATCGGGAATTGAACAATGCCTGAAGAGGTTTTAGCCGCGAACAAACACGAAGAGACACGAAACAAATTCAACTGCTTTTTGATTTTTTCTTTTTCGTGTTCTTTCGTGTTTGTTCACGGCTAAAAAATTGATTTATGAATGCCGAACGCTGGCGACAAATTGACGAACTCCTTGATGCCGTTTCGGACATTCCGAGCGAACGGCGCGAAGATTTTTTGTCGAAACAATGCGGCGGCGACCTCGATCTGAAACGTGAAGTTTTGGGCCTTCTCGACGCGCAGAAGGAAACCGAGCGGTTTATGGAAAACTCCGCAATGAACCTGCTGGCGAAGGAAATCGCGCAGCAGGAACGGGCGAAATTTTCATCGGCGGTCGGGAAAAAATTCGGAACTTATACGATTGAGAAACCAATCGGCGCAGGCGGAATGGGCGAAGTTTACCTGGCGCACGACGACAAACTGAACCGCAAAGCCGCGCTGAAAATTCTGCCCGCCGAGTTCGTCGCCGATGCCGAACGCATCAAACGCTTCGAGCGTGAAGCGCGAACGATTTCGGCTCTCAATCATCCGTATATCGTAACGATCTACGATGTCGGCACGGCGGACGGCATCAATTACATCGCCACCGAGTTCGTCGAAGGCGAAACCGTCAGAGAACTGATCGTTCGCAGCGTTAATCTCAAACAGACGCTCTCCGTCGTTTCGCAAATCTGCGAAGCACTCGCTGCCGCCCATCAAGCCGGCATCGTCCACCGCGACATCAAACCGGAAAACATAATGATTCGTCCCGACGGTTTCGTCAAAGTTCTCGATTTCGGTTTGGCGAAATTGATCGAGCCGAGAGAAATCCAGCCGAGCCTTTCCAATTACACGATGAAAGGAGTCGTCATCGGCACGCCCGCTTATATGTCGCCCGAACAGGTGAGCGGCGATAAGGTTGACCACCGCACGGATTTGTGGAGCGCGAGCGTGATTTTATACGAAATGCTAACGGGTTTTAATCCGTTTGAAGGCGCGACCCGGCAGGAGACTTTTCAAAAAATTCTGGCGGAAAGTCCGCCGCCCGTTTCCGCGTCGGCGAGAAAACTTCCCGTCGAACTCGACGCGATTCTGTGCAAAGCTCTCGAAAAAGATGCCGACGTCAGTTATCAAACCGCATCGGATTTGCGGGCGGATTTGAAGCGCGTCCGCCGCGAACTCGATTCGTCGTCATCGCTTCGCAGTGTGGACGGCGCGGCGAAAAGCGCGGCAGTAAATTCGCGCAGAAACTATTATCTGCCCGCGTTCGGAGTTTTATTGTTGGTTTTGCTCGGCTTCGGAATGCGGTTTTTTTATCAACAGTCGAGTGCGGAAAAATCCGCCGAAGCCGTTGAATGGGCGCAGGCGAAAAACGAACAGATCACTAATTCTTCGGGCATCAAAGGTTATCCGAGTTTGTCGCCGGACGGAAAATCTATTATCTACACGAACGAAACCGACGAAGGCACGGACGTTTTTCTGCAAAGAATCGGCGGAAAAAATCCGGTTAATCTGACTTCCGATTCGCCGACGAACGACACGATGGCGGCTTTCTCGCCGGACGGAAAGTCCATCGCTTTTCGTTCGTCGCGCCAGCCGGCGGGAATTTATGTGATGGAAGAAACCGGCGAAAACGTGCAGCGCATTTCCGATGTCGGAGTTCATCCTTCGTGGTCGCCGGACGGGACGCAGATCGTCGTCAGCGACCGCGCCGCCGATGTCGCCACCAATCATATCGTTCCGAACAGTTCTCTCTGGATACTCGATGTCAAAACCGGCAGTAAAAAAATTCTCGAAACCAAAGGCGACGCGATTCAGCCGAGTTGGTCGCCGAACGGCAAACGAATCGCGTTTTGGTTTGTCAAAAACGGCAATCTCGGCGAATTGGCAACGATTCCGGCGGGCGGCGGCGAGCCGGTTGTGATCGCCGGGAATGAGGCGATGGACTGGAATCCGATCTGGTCGCCGGACGGCAAATATATTTATTTCGGCAGCGACCGCAGCGGCAGTATGAATATCTGGCGCATTGCCGTTGACGAGGAAAGCGGCAGAACTCTCGGCACAGCGGAATCGGTTGCCACGCCTGCGATGTATATTCGTCATCTCGCATTTTCGCGCGACGGAAAAACCATCGCCTACATTCGCTATGAAACAAAATCGAATCTGCAAACCGTCGCCTTCGACCCGAACAATCTGAAAATCATCGGCGAAGCGGAAATGGTGACGCGCGGCAATAAACAGTTAAGCCATCCCGAACTTTCACCGGACGGCACACGGTTTGTCGTTCGCGGTTCGACTCTGACGCAGGAAGACCTCGCAGTTTTTGACCGTGACGGCGCAAATTTGCGAAATTTGACCGACGATAAATTCCGCGACCGCACCCCGCACTGGTCGCCTGACGGGAAGAAAATCGTTTCCGGCTCCGACCGCAGCGGAAAGTTTCAGGTTTGGATGATTGATGCGGACGGTTCCGATTTGCAGCAAATCACGTTCTCGGAAAAGACCGGCGCAGTCATTCCGGTTTATTCGCCGGACGGTCGGCGGCTGGCTTTTGCGGAGATTGACGGCAAGAATCAAACGCCGTTTATTCTCGATCTGACAAAATCGTGGCAGGAACAAACGCCTGCGCCGTTGCCGCCGCCGCCGAATTTTAAAGGTTCTTACACGGTTTTGAGTTGGTCGAACGACGACCGCCGGTTACTGCTGTCGTTCAGCGACGCGGATTCGGGCGAAAACAGTCTGCGTGTTTTCGATTTCAAAACCGGAATTTATGAAAAGATGACCGATTCCGGCGGTTATCCGGTTTGGCTCAAAGACAATCGCCATTTTATCTTCGACAAGAAAAAGTCGCTTTTTATCTGCGACACGCACACTAAAAAAGTAACCGAACTTTACAAACCCGCGTCGTATGAAATTCAAAACGCCGACATTTCGCCGGACAACAAAATGATTTATTTTCGCTATTTGCAGGTTGATACCGATGTCTGGACGATGGAAGCGGCGCAAAATCAAGCAAACATTTTTCCAAAATAATACGGTTTTAGAAGCAGTCCGAGTTTTTCGATTTTATAACTCGGCTTTTGGATTTTTGATTACCAAAAAGCCGATTGTCCACCGTTTTATTGTATCATTATTTTTTTCAAACAAGATTTTTATGCTGAAATTTCACAACACTTTAACCAATCAACTCGAAGAATTTCATCCGCTCAACGACGACGAAGTTCGGCTGTATATCTGCGGTCCGACGGTTTGGAGTTTCGCGCATATCGGGAATTTTCGGACGTTCGTATTCGGCGATATTCTGCGGCGTTACCTGAAATATAAAGGCTACAAGCTGACGCACGTTTTTAATTTGACCGACGTTGACGACCGGATTATCAACGAAGCGAAAAAGGCGGGCAAGACGATTGACGAATTTACCGCGCCGTTTATCGCGGCGTTTTGGGAAGATTTCGACGCGCTCGGATTGGAGCGTCCCGAAGTTACGCCGCGCGCGACGCGGCACGTCGCGGAGATGGTTTCGATGATCGAAAAATTGCTGGAAAACGGACACGCTTACGAATCGGACGGTTCGATTTATTACCGCATTTCGGCTTCTAAGGATTACGGCAAACTCTCGAAAATCAACTTTGCAGGCAATGTTTCCGGCGCGTCGGGCAGAGTTGACACCGACAAATACGATAAGGAAAACGCCAACGATTTTGCGCTTTGGAAGTTGGTTGACGCGGACGAACAAACGGGTTGGGACGCGAGTTTCGGGCGCGGGCGACCGGGCTGGCATATCGAATGTTCGGCGATGGCGATAAAATATCTGGGCGAAACTTTCGATCTGCACGCGGGCGGCGTTGATTTGAAATTTCCGCATCACGAAAACGAAATCGCCCAATCGGAAGGCGCGACCGGCGAAATTTTCGCTAGAACGTGGCTGCATTCGGAACATTTAAAAGTCGAAGGCGAAACGATGTCGAAAACGACGGGAAATTACTACACTTTCCGCGATTTGCTCGGCAAAGGTTACACGGCGACGGCGATTCGCTATCTGCTTTTGAGCGTTCCGTATCATAAGCAATTGAACTTTACATTTGAAACTCTCGACGGTGCGGAACAGACGATTGCGCGGCTGCGCGATTTCAAAAAACGCTTGCAGGGAGCGAATTTGACCGACGGCATCAACACCGATTTGGAAGCAAAAGTGCGCGGACATCTGAGCGATTTGGAGGCGGCGATGGACGATAATCTCAACACTTCCTCCGCACTCGCCGCGCTTCATAATCTCGTCCGCGAAGTAAATACGGCAATCGCGCACGAGACTCTCTGCACCGAAGACCGTTCGTTTATCCTGCATACGCTAGACAAATTCGACGCGGTTCTCGGCATTTTCGGCAAAGCGAAGGAGGAAATTTTAGCGGTGGAAATCGAGGCGTTAATCGAAGAACGGCAGGAAGCGCGGCGCAATCGAAACTTCGCCCGTTCGGACGAAATCCGCGATT
>JAYVGL010000113.1:0-5027 GCA_043772175.1 Pyrinomonadaceae bacterium
AAAACGCGCCGGTTAAACGCCAGCCAGCTTAATTCGCGGTTTATCAGATATTTCGGATCGTCAATGGGCAGCAAATTCTTTGCTTTCTGCGGCGCGGAAGCGGTCTTTTGAGAATTTTCACTCATATAGGAAATTTTAGACGTTGGTAAAGGAACAGACAATCAAATCAATGTTAAATATTTGACGAAAACCTTAAAGTGCAGGTTTGTTCGTCATAGGAATACTAACAAACAGTGGGTTTTTCGGTCAAACAAAAAAGGCGCGGCAAGTTCTTTGCCGCGCCTTTCGCTGATTCACTCCGTAAAAAATCCTACGGAATATACTGTTTGGGAATCGCCGCGTCCGCAGAACTTCCGAACTGAACTCCGGTGAATCCGGCAGTCGAACGATTCAGATACCACGTTCCGCTGCGGAAAACGGCGACATCGGTTTTGCCGTCGCCGTCGTAATCCGCCGGGACGGGAACGTCAGTCGAGTTTCCGAATTGAACGGCTCCGTAATTGTTCGCCGGATTGGTCGAAGTAAACCAAGTTCCGCTGGACGGGCGGAAAACCGCCACATCGGTCGTTCCGTTGCCGTCATAATCGGCGGGAACCGGCAAGTCGGTCGCATTGCCGAAGCTGACACCGCTGAAACCCGCCGTGCTTCTTTGCAAATACCACGTCGCGTTGGACGGACGGAAAACAGCGTAATCGGCTTTGCCGTCGCCGTCATAATCGCCGACGACCGGTTTGTCGCCGCTGGCTCCGAACTGGAAGCCGCTGAACTGATTATTCACCAGATTCAACACATACCAGGTTCCGTTCGACGGACGGAAAACCGCTAAATCGGCTTTGCCGTCGCCGCTGAAATCGGATGCCTGCGGAATATCATTAGCATCGCCGAACTGAACTCCGGTGAATCCGGCAGTCGAACGATTCAGATACCACGTTCCGTTGCGGAAAACGGCGACATCGGTTTTGCCGTCGCCGTCATAATCCGCCGGGACGAGTTTATCGGTTGATATGCCGAACTGAATGCCTGCGAAACCGGCGGTGCTTTGCTGCACATACCAGGTTCCGTTGGACGGGCGAAAAACGGAAACATCGGATTTACCGTCGCCGTCAAAGTCCGCCCGCGCCTTCGAGACCGCTACCGGACCGACTAAACAATCATAACCGCTGAGCAGTGTGCCGCCGGTTAAAACCACATCGTCAATTCTGGTTCCCGGTGTTCCGGCAGGTGTCAAACTCGTATCGGAAGCCGTGCGCCAGCGCAGATTGACCGTTTGACCGTTTGCCGCCGCCGGCAAATTAACGACCGTGTTGACGAAGCCGGTCGAAGTTCCCGACCACGCCTGAACCGCTCCGAACGGACTCGACGCGCTCATCGTGATATTGTAGCCGCCGCTGACGAAACTTCCGCCCGCTACGATAATATCCCGAAACGCTCCGCTGCCGATCTGAACTTCCAAAACCATTCCGTCATACGTGCTTTCCGTCAGATAGAAGGTTTTGAAATTTAACTGAGCCGTCGCCGAAGTGATATTTGCAGTCATGTTTAAACTCGCTTCTCCCGCTGTCGCCGGAGTCGGCGCGAATGCCGAATTCGGCGCACTGTTTGCCAGAGCTGTATTAGTCACCCAACCCGTAATCGCGCCGCTGTTGACCTGCGACCAACCGGCAGGCAGAGCCGGAGCCGTTACGCCGTCGAAATTCTGCGATGTGCCGCTGAAATTCGGTTTGCCGATACGGACGCTCTGCGTTTCGCTGCGTGTTCCGTTGACACTGCTGATGTTGATCGTGATCGTCAGTAAACTTCCGCAAGCCGTCGCTACTGGAATCGTGTAGCTGATTTGGCGGCTCACGGTTTGACCGTCAGCGATATTGCCGTAGTCGGCACTGCCGCCGCCGGTTACGTTCGCCGTAACCGTGTTGACGGTTGCGCCGGTCGAGTTGGTGATCGGCACGGTCAGCACGACGTTTTCGCCCGGTTCGGGGAAACCGTCATTGTCGCCCGGCGCGTCGCTGACCGAGAAACCGGGAGCCAACAGAACATTCGCCTGGTCGAATGCTTCAACTGCTAATGTTCCATTGTCGGTGGCGGTGAAACCCGCTCCGCGAATTCGGAAGCCTTCACGAACATCGGCGACATCCGCCGAAACGCCGCTGTTCTGCGCCGCTTGGATAACCGCGTTACGCGCTTGAATAAAGGTCGGAGCGTTCGGTGTCAATTTTAATCCGTCCGTCGTCAACTGGAGAATCCGGCGATTGCCGAGCGCAAAGCCGAGACGCGCAATCAGTCTTCCGCGAACTTCCCACAACAGCGAAGTCCAAACTTCGCCCGCGTTGTGAACTTCGTTACAAGCATTTGCCGCAAACGGAGCCGATGGCGCGAAAGCACCGTCGCTTAAGTTACAGCCGTTATTTAAGTCGGCAAACGTCAAAGGATTATGCGGACGATTATTCGGACCGCCGGTGTTCGCATAAAGCGAATACGGAAAACGGCGAATACCGTAATAGGAGTTGCTCGTGCCGATGCCGAAACTGTTTAAGGTGGCATACGCGCCCGTCGTGTAGATGCCGCTCGCCGGGTCTGATTCCTGTGAAAGCAAAGCCAAACCGTAAAAATCGCTCCAGCCTTCGCCCATACTGCCGCCGCGATTGTTACTTAAACCGCTGGCGTTTCCGACCAAACGATTGGAAAGTCCGTGCGTGTGTTCGTGAATCACGATGTCGGCATCGAGGTCGCCGTCGCGGGGAGGCGTTTGCGTAAAGCGATACATCTGCATTCTTCCGCGTCCGCCGTCCGCCGGAGTCGAAAAGTTGGCGTTGTTCGTGCCGCTCGAATCCTGCGCTTCGGCGGAAACACGGTCAGCCGCCGCGCCGCCGCGTCCGAAGTTATCGTTTTGGAAGTTGCGAGCCGCTTCGGTAAAGCCGACCTTATAAAGCTCGTCGTGATAACGGTTGTTGGTATAAAACAACTGCGTTACCGCGCCGTTGCGGAAAGCGACCGAAGTAATATCATCAGGCGGCGGCGGAAGTCCCGGAGCCGGATTATATGAAAAATTGAACACGCGACTGACACCGCTAACCGGCGCGTCAACGCCGTTTACGCCGTCAATGTCGAGACCGGCTTGCACGGCGTTGCCGTCCGTCCAGCCGTTCGTGCCGTTCGTGCCGTCGGTCATCCAACCCGAATTGTTGAACGACAACTCGCCTTCGTTGCCGATTAAAGTTACGTTGTTGCGCGTGATTTGCGTTCCCTGCGTGCCGACGGTCGGGTTATTCGGACCCGGCGTGATCGGTGCGGGAGACTCCGCGACGTTCACGAACGACAGCGGATTGGTGTAAACATTGTAAGTCGCCGACTGTGTTTGGTCGTCCGTAATGTTTTTGCGCCACAAAACCGTGCCGGTCTGCGCGTCAACGATCACATAAAAAGCATTGACCGGCTGCCAGATCAGAACGCGCCACGCGGCTCGCGCCACGCCCGGTTCGGTCGGGAAATACATTTTCTCAGCCGTCGTCGCCCAATCGCCCGTGCCGAAAACCGCTTTCAATTTTGTTGATTCGGTTTCGCTGCGAACCAGATCAGCCGCCTTCAGTTCAAACTTGAGATTGTCCGAAGCGGCGCGCACCGCATCAGACGGATCGCCGAAATCGATCGCCAGACTGTTGTAATCCAAGTCCGGCGCGAGATTATTGATAACGCGAAACATCGCGCCTTGCTTGTTGAAACCGGCTTTGATTTCGCCGCGAAACACGGGAATGTCATTGATAAACTGTTCGAGGTGCGCGTATGAAAGGTTGCCGTCCGGGTTAGTATAATCCGCCGTAACTTTCAACTCAGCAGCCTGACCGCCGCGCAGACCGATTAAACTGCTGTTGTCCGCCGCAAACCGGCGCAGAATATCGGAATGTTTGGCGTTTGACGCGCCGGTCAAAACCGCGCCGCCGCGATTGACATCGGGCGCGATCACTTCCGGTGTGCGGAGGTCTTCGTTATACTCGACTTTCAAAGTCGGAACGCTCGTCCGAAGCGTTTCTTCGCCGAGAACGAATTTATCACGCGCATCGGCGACCGAGACGGCATTTCTGCCGGCGGTCTGACGAAAACTCATCAATGTTTCAATTTGATTTTTATCCGTCCGAATGTCGTAATTTTCTAAACCTTCAACCGGGGCGACGGTTCGCTCCGAAACGTCCTGTCCGGTGTTGACCGCCTTGGAATGAAATTGATCCGGCAGAACGATAACCGCCGCAACCAATCCCAAAACCACGAGACTTAACACCACCCGATTACGGGTTTTCGTGTTAGCTGATTTTTTCATTTTCTGGGATTCTCCTTAAAGCTAAATTTTTACAAGATGAAAGCGAATTAAAATGAATATCGGCTTTTGAAAACCGGATAAATAAAAACAAAGGCTTCGATACTTAAGGAATTTATCAAAACAATTTGTTACGATTAAGATCAAACAACATCGGACGGATAAAGAATAAATATCCAATGAATTTTGTTTGATTGTTTGTAAAACATTCGGAGTGTAAAGGACGATTCTTACAAAAATCACGATTTTGGTCAAGCAGAAACGCCGATTCAGGGAATAAAACAAACGTCTTTTATAATGGCGGCAACTTCGCAAAATTATTCCTGCGATTTTATCGGTGCAGTAAAATTACATATTCTAAGGAAAATCACAGTGGAAGAAATTTTCGGCAAAGGCGGACTCATCGCCAAATATCACAAAGATTACGAATACCGGCACGGTCAGATAAAAATGGCGGAAGCCGTTTTGCGGGCGTTTGAAGAAAAGAAACATTTGATCGTCGAAGCTGGAACGGGAACGGGCAAAACGCTCGCTTATTTGGTTCCGGCAATCGCTGCCGCGCTCGGACAGAAAAAGCGGATCATCATTTCGACGGGAACGAAAAATTTGCAGGAACAGTTGATGGAAAAAGACATCCCGTTTCTGCAAAAAGTGATGCCCAAGAAATTTACGGCGGCGAATATGAAAGGGCGTTCAAATTACGCCTGTCTGTATCGCA
>JAYVGL010000114.1:0-7651 GCA_043772175.1 Pyrinomonadaceae bacterium
TTTAACAGTTCTTCGCGGAACGATCAATAATCTGCTTGGCAGAATCGGCAGCTACACGCAAGCCTACGTTTCAGACCCGAACAATCCCGGACAATTTGCGCCCGCCGGAACGCGCTGGCTTTTCAAAGCGACTTATCCCGAATACGACTTTTACGCTCAGGACACCTGGAAAATCCGACCGAATCTAACGATTGATTTAGGCTTGCGCTGGGAATTTAAATTAACCCCGAAATCCGACGGCAGACCGATTCTCGCGCCGGACAAATCGGTGGTCATCGGCGCACCGGCGGCAAACGACATCAAATTCGTCGAGAGAAAACTGTTCGCCAACGATTTGAACAATTATTCGCCGTCTATCGGGTTCGCGTGGGACCCTTTCAAAACCGGCAAAACTTCGATTCGCGCCAATTACCGGCTGGCGTATGACAGATTTCCGACCTTTCTGTTTTCGTCGAGCATTTTTCAAAATGCCCCCGGAAATACATTTTTAGGAAGGAGTGTCATATCCACCACCACCGCCAGTTTAATCAGAACCGGTTTAGGTTCTTTAGCTCCTACCCAAACGCCCGATCAATTGCGGCAGGCGAACGCCTTCGGACCCGGAATCAGTGTTACGGTGATTGATCCGAATTTGAAGTTCCCTGAAATTCATCAGTATGCTTTGAGTTTCCAGCGCGAAGTCTTTAAAAACACCGTGATCGAGGTGAACTACATCGGTAAACACGGCACGAATCTTTTCGGCGGCTACGATTCCAATCAGGTTAATATAAACGCGACCAATTCGCGCTGTGGAAGCCAGACATTTTTGGCGGCGTTTATTCAGGCGCAAAACGCGGCAGACACCAACATCAACTGTCTGGCATCCTTGCTGACAGGAGGAACCGCCACCGGCAATTCGGCGGCTTTTCGCACCCAGTTTGCGACTCCGCTCGCCCAAAATTCGGTTGCCGCCGCCGCCGCGACGCTTTCGGCGAGAGCCGGAGCCACATCTTTGACTGCCAACGGTTTCGACCAGTTTCTTTTTCAAAGATACCCGCAGTTTTTAGGCGCGTTAAATGTGCTGGACAGCAACGACTTATCCAGATATAACGGACTTGAATTTATCTTCAAACGCCGGTTTGCCAGAGGTTTGGGTTTTCAAGTCGGCTATACATTCAGCAAATCGAAAGACACACGCTCGTTTGATCCGACCTTTACGACCGTCGCTCGCGGAAACGCCCAATCTGCCGGAGGAACGCCGTTTGACATTAACAATCGCCGTCTGAATTACGCGCCGTCGGATTTCGATAATCGGCACGTTCTACAAGCGACTTATGTTTATGAATTGCCGGTTGGCAGAGGCAGAATGCTCGGTTCGGATATTCCGAAATTTCTTGACTACATTGTTGGCGGCTGGCAGTTAGCGGGAAATGTTTTATGGTCATCCGGCAGACCATTTACGGTTTATTCGGGAGCCAATACTTTCAGCAACGTCGTTCAATCAACGGCGAACTGCACCGGCTGCACCCGCTATATGGGCAATTTGGTTCAAGAAAGCGGCACGAATTATTTTTTCACGCTGGAACAACGAACGATGTTCAGTATTCCGGCTACCGGTGAAACGGGCAATACGGGGCGAAACTTTTTTATTACGCCGCGTTATTTTGCGACGGACGCTGCGATTTCCAAAAAGTTTAAGTTTACGGAAAGGTTCAGCTTCGATATTCGACTTGATGCCAAGAATCTAACCAACAATCCGTCGTTTGATAATCCGACGGCGACTTTTACTTCCCCGACTTTCGGACGGATTCGGGACATCGTAACGAGCAGTTCGAGAAAAATGCAGGTTTCGGGGAAATTTAATTTTTAACCGGAAACAAATCAAAATACGCGGCTTCTGAAAATAATTCAAAAGCCGCGTATTTCTTTGTGAAAAGTTTTTTCGCTCAAAGCAACTCGTCGGAAAACCGCTGCATCAAGTTAACAGGCTGTTGAAGTCGAGCCGGTTTGTTTTTTCAGCATTATTGAGCGAGGCTGGCAGTCTTTTCTGGTTCCTCCTGTTTCTTTTTCCCGCCGAGGTATGCGACTTCGGCGGTTTTTTTACTTGCTGCGCGGACTTTTGCGGGCGGTCGAGGCGAGTTGTTCGGCTTTCGGCAGTGCTTCGACGGCTTTGGCGATTTGCAAATCCGTTTCGATCAGAACTTGATTTGCCGCCACGCTGCCGAAAGCCGCCGTTGCCAAATTATAGCGCAGACGTGATTTGACGAAAGCCTTCTGCGCGTCGAGGCTGGGACTCAAAGGTTTCCAATCCTGAGCGAGATAACCGGCAAAGGCGTTAAAAAGCTCGTCGGTAACGGGAAAATCCGAAGCGCGGAGGCGGCGACCGAATTCGATTTTGCCGTTCGTTTTATAGCTTTCAAATCCTTTGACTCTGCCGCCCGCAACTTCGGCGGCGAAAAAGAAAAGCGGATCGAGCAATGCGGTTTGCGTTTGAGTCAAAGCGGGATTTTTTACGGTTTCGTCGGGCGTGATGCCGTCGCCGCCGAAAATTTTTCTGCCCGTGATCGTTTTGTTGACAAGATTGTTTCTCTCCTTTTCGGTTAAATTCACCTTGTGATTAAAATAATCGTAAGCACTTCCGTTTGAATAATCGCGCTGAATCGAACGACCCGAAGGCGTATAATACCGCGCCGTCGTCAAGGTCAAACCCGCGCCGTAAGGCAGATTGATAACGCTCTGCACCAAGCCTTTGCCGAAAGTTTTTTCGCCGATAATCAAAGCGCGGTCGTAATCCTGCATCGCGCCCGCGACGATTTCCGAAGCCGAGGCACTGCCGTCGTTGACCAGCAGAACCAGCGGCACGGTTTCAGCTGATTTGCTGTTTGATTTCCAGGTGCGATTGTCAATGGCGAGTCTGCCGCGCTGCGTTACGACGGTGCTTCCGGCGGGCAGAAATTTTTCGGCGACGCGGACGGCTTGATCCAGAATGCCGCCGGGATTTTCGCGCAGATCGAGAATCAGAGACTTCATTCCCTGCTCGTGCAAATCGGCGAGCGCGACGTTCAATTCGTCGAGCGTCGTATAGTTAAATCCTTCCGACATATCAATATAGCCGATGTTTTGGCGCAAAAGATAGGCATCGGGAATTGAAGGCTGCGGAACGCGATTGCGGCGAATTTCGACGTTTTCGATTCGTTTGGTGGCAGCGCGCTCGATTGAAAGCTTGGCAATCGTGCCTTTTTTGCCGCGCACTTTGTCACGCACGTCCGCCGAATTTTCGCCCGTAACTCTTTTGCCGTTGACCGCCAAAATTTTATCGCCGAATCGCAAACCGGCTTTGAAGGCGGGCGAATCGGGAAAAACGGAAGTTACGTAGGTGTCGAAAACTCCGTCTTTTTGATAATTAACGATGGTCGCGCCGATGCCGAAATACTCGCTCTGCTGGTCGGTCAGGAGGTCTTCGTATTCGGTCGAATCAAAGTAATTCGAATGCGGATCAAGGGAGCGCAGCATCGCCGTCAACGAAGATTTGGTCAGCTCGTTGTAATCGGTGCGCTTGCCGCCGACGTAGTTTTTATTGATGATTTCGAGCGCGTCGGCGAAGTCCTGCGAAATGACATCGCTCTTTATCTGCGCCGAATTTTTAACGACGCTTTCCTTAGTTTGCGGAACGGACGCGAAAAACGATGTGCCGCTGGCGATTTTGAACGGCTTAAAATCCGGCAATTGTGAAACGGTCGGCGGAACGGTTTGGGCGCAGACGGAAGCCGCGCCGAACGCGCACATCATCAGCCAATTAAATATGTTTCTCCTCATAGTCAAAAAAAGACTCGAAAAAATTTCGCTTGAATTTCTTACCGGCGACCGCGAAGCGATTAGAAAGCGGCGAAAAAAGCGGGAAATTTATTCCCGGCTCGTTTTCGCGCTGTTTGATGCTTCACGGCGAATGTTACAAAAATAACCTGCCGCCGCGCAACTCTAAACCGGGCGAATCGTCATAAAAAAACGTAAATTTTCGATGCTGTTGGAAAGTGGCAATCGAGAGATGTTTCCAATAAAATTTTTATCGCTTGCCAATGCTTGATAAAAACCTTTGACTTGAGCGAAAATCTTGCTATGCCCGAAGCGGAAAATAAGAATGCGGAAGCGAAACTTCAGTCAATCATCGAAACGATTGACGTGGCGAACGCCCTGACCGCGCCCTTGACGCTTTCCATCGAAAATCTTTTGAAAATTTCCGCCGCCGAAATCAATTCCGAAGAGGCATCGGTTTTAATCCGCGACGGCGACAACGGCGATTTGTTATTTTTAGCGGCAATCGGCAAAGTCGCCGAGCATTTGAAAACCCTGAAAATTCCGGCGGGCAAAGGCATTGCGGGTTTCGTTTTTTCGTCAGGTCAGCCGATGGCTCTGACCGATGTCGGCGAAGAGGACACTTTTTACGCCGCCGTTGACCAGCAAACAGGCTATTCGACGCAGACGATTTTAGCCGCCCCGCTCAGACACGACGGCGAAGTGATCGGCGTTTTGGAATACGTCAACCGCATCGGCGAATCGCCGTTCGAGCCGTTTACGTCCGACGAAATGGATAAAGTCGCGCTGTTCGCCGAAGCGATTGCCTCGCTCGTCAACGCTTACGAATCGGCGAAACTGTTCCGCGACTTGACCGATAAAATGCTTTCCGAGCCGGAAAAGATGAGATTTGAAGCGGTGCGCGAATGGCTCGGCGGCTTGCGCGAAACGACCGAACACAAAGAAATGCTCGACCTAGCGGTTGTCGTCCGCGAAATCGCCGGACGCGGGACGGCAGAACGCCGTTTGTGCAAAGAAGTTTTAGAATCAATTTTGCGTTTTTCCGACGAAGGCGCGGAGACCAGCTTTTTGAGTTTCTAGTTTCTGGTTTCTGGTTTCTAGTTCTTGACAAAGAAAATTGTTAGTCAGAAACCAGAAACTAGAAACCAGAAACTAGAAACCAATTTATGACCACCGTATCGGCTTACGAATCAAACGAAAACTCGACCATCTCGACTTATTTCCAGATTGACGATGCCTGGAAATCGGCGACGGGCAAGGGCGTGAGCATCGCCGTCGTGGACAGCGGGATTGACACGACGCACGCTGATTTACAGGACAGAGTCAAAGAATCGGTCGAAGCCCACGCCGACCATAAGCGCGTCGTTTTCAAACCGTCCGAAATCGGCGATTCCGCCGGACACGGAACGGCTTGCGCGAGCATCATTTCGCGCATCGCTCCCGAAGCCGAATTTTACAGCATCAAGGTTCTCGGCGCGGGCGGTTTGGGCGACGGCATCGCGTTTCTCGCCGGATTGGAGTATGCCGTCAAAAACAAATATCAAATAATCAATCTGAGTTTGGGAACCACGAAACCGCAGTTTTTCGCGCCGCTCCACGATCTCCTTGACCGCGCTTATCAAGCCGGCTGTATCGTCGTCGCGGCGGCAAATAATCTGCCGCAGCCTTCGTTTCCGTCGGTCTTTTCGTCGTCCTTGATTTCCGTCAGCAAACACGAAGATTCCGATCCGTTCAACTTCGGTTTCCGCTACGGCGAAGTCATCGAATTGACCGCGCCGGGAGTCAACATTCGCACGGCCTGGCTCAACAACAGTCATAAAAGTCTGACGGGCAACAGTTTCGCCTGCCCGCATATCGTCGGCATCATCGCGCTTTTGCTGGAAAAACATCCGCAGTTAACACCGTTTCAAGTTAAATCCGCGCTATATGCGATTGCCCAGGAAAATCAGGACAAAAAACGACTCGCCGAAGCCGCCCGCCAAAGCGATTCTCCAAACAAACTGCTTGTTTGAAATCGCCGTCAACCGTTTATGAAATATCAGGAACCGGAAATTATCAAACGAATTTTGAGCGAATGCCGCACGATTGCCGTCGTCGGCTTGTCGTCGAATCCTCTACGCCCGTCGCACGGCGTGGCGGCGTTGATGAAAAAACAGGGTTATAAAGTAATTCCCGTTAACCCGAACGAAACGATGGTTTTAGGCGAAAAAGCCGCCGCGAAATTAGCGAATGTCGGCGAACCGATTGATCTGGTTGATATTTTTCGCCGTTCCGAAGAAGCCGGCAGCATCGTTGACGGAGCGATTGAAATCGGCGCAAAAGCCGTCTGGCTGCAGGAAGGCGTGATTGACGAAGCGGCGGCGCAGCGTGCCGCCGATGCCGGTTTGCTGGTGGTGATGGATCGGTGCTGGCTCAAAGATTTTATGCGTTATGGCGAATAGAGTGCAAATCAAAGCGGTCGTCGTGTCGGTCAGCGACACGCGCACCGAGCAGACGGATGTTTCGGGCGTAACTCTGGTCGGATTGCTGATCGGCATCGGCGCGGAAATCGTCGAAAAGCGCCTCGTAACCGATGACTTTGAAAATCTACGGCAAACTTTAGCCGTTTTGACCGAGCGCGAGAGTGTGAATTTAATCATTACGACCGGCGGAACCGGCTTGGCGGAACGCGATAATACGCCGGAGGCGACGAACGCCGTCATCGAAAGGGAAGTTCCCGGAGTCATCGAAGCGATGCGGATTCAAACGCTGAAAAACACACCGACCGCGATGCTTTCACGCGGCATCTGCGGAACCAAAAATCAAACTTTAATTATCAATCTGCCGGGTTCGCCGAAAGCTGTGCAGGAATGTTTCGCCATCATCAAACCGATTTTGCAGCACGCCGTCAACCAAATCGGTGGGGAGACTAAACACAATGAATAATCTTTCAAACCACACACGAAATTTAATAGCTTTCCTGATAATCTTCGTTTCAACCGCTGTTTTCGCGCAAGATAAATCCGATAAATCTTCAACTGAAGAAAACATTCGTGAAGATTTAAAATCCAATGTCTGCAAAAATGAGGAACGGCTTGAAGCTGTCAAAAAATTATTTAAGAAGATGGGCGCGACAGAGGACGAAATCAGGGTCGAGAAACTCAAAAACGTAGAAAATGTAATCGTTACCAGAAAAGGTAAAACAACGGAAAAGGTCATTGTCGGCGCACACTACGATAAAACCAGCGATGGTTGCGGTGCGATTGATAACTGGACGGGAATCACTATAGTCGCTAATCTTTACCGCACTCTCAAACAATTTGATACTGAGAAAACATACGTTTTCGTCGCTTTCGGCAAAGAAGAACTCGGACTAATCGGTTCGGACGCGATGGCGCGTTCGATTTCGAAAGAGGATCGGGCGAATTATTGTGCGATGGTAAATCTGGATAGTTTCGGTTTTGGTTATCCGCAGGTGATGTCTAACACGACCGACGATAAATTGACAGATTTGGCGAAAATTGTATCGAAAGAGATGAAAATTCCTTTTGCCGAAGCCTCGATAAACGGTGCGAGTGCCGATTCTGCGTCATTCAAAAATCAAAAAATTCCCGCAATCAGTTTTCACGGATTAGATGCGAGATGGCAGGAATATCTTCACAGTCCAAAAGATAAACTGGAAAACATTAACACCGGCAGCGTCTTCATCGGCTATCGTTACGTCTTATTTTATTTGACGAAAATTGACTCAGGCAGTTGCAGTGCCTTCAGAAAATAACTCAGTAGAGCAATTTTTAAGTTTTGTAATGTTTAGCATTTTCAGGATTGACCTTTTCATAATGCTGATTCAACTTTTCACGAGCAGTTTCAATTGAAAACT
>JAYVGL010000115.1:0-11669 GCA_043772175.1 Pyrinomonadaceae bacterium
ATTTTTAATTTCAAGGGACAAAAATGCAAAAACTAATCGCTTTTGCCAGACAAATCTTATTGGTTTAGGTCAAATCTTAAAATTTAAACAGACTCTTAACGACGATGTTCACGAGACGATTCGGCACGACGATCACTTTGACGATTTGTTTGCCGTTTGTATATTCCCGAACTTTCACGTCAGCTAAAGCCGCGTTTTCCAAATCCTCCTTCGACGTTTCGGGCGCGGCTAAAACACGCGAGCGCAGTTTGCCGTTGATTTGAATCGGAATTTCGATTTCCGATGCCTTCGCCAGATTCTCGTCGGCGATTGGAAACGCCGCGCCCGATTCCAAAATTCCCTGTTCGTTATTCGTCAGAACTTCCCACATCTCTTCGGCGAAATGCGGCGCGTAAGGCGCGAGCATCAGCACCAGACTTTCAATCGCTTCACGAACGGCGAACCTTTCCGCGTCGGTCGCCGCCTCCGGTTCGACTTTGAAATCGCCGAGCGCATTCGACAATTCCATCAGAGCCGCGACGGGCGTATTAAATTGGAAGGACTCGAAATTTTCCGTGACGCGCTTGATGGTCTGATGAGTTTTCTGCCGCAGTCTTCGCGTTTCATCGCTCATCTCGAACTCCGAACCCTGAATTCCGAACCCCGAACCCTGAACCCATTTGTAAACGAAGCGGTAAACTCTCTGCAAAAACCTGACCGCGCCTTCGATGCCGGTTTCCTGCCAGACCAATTCGTTTTCGGCGGGCGCGGCGAACAGCGCGAAGGTTCGCACTGCGTCCGCGCCGTAAATCGCAATCATATCGTCCGGGTCAACGCCGTTATATTTCGACTTGGACATCTTCTCGACGGCGACTTTAATCGCCGAGTCGTCCGCGCTCAGAATTGCCGCCGTAACTTTGCCTTTATCGTCGCGCACCATCGTTACTTCGTCGGGCGCGATGTAGCTCGCTTTTGATTCGGAATAGAACGATTCGCCGATGACCATCCCCTGCGTCAGAAGATTTTTCACCGGTTCGTCAAAATTCACCAAACCGAGATCGCGCATCACCTTCGTCCAGAAGCGCGTGTAGAGCAAGTGCATTACCGCGTGGTCAACGCCGCCGATATACTGGTCAACGGGCAGCCAGTAATTGGCGATTTTCGAGGCAAAAGGCTCGTCCGCGTTCTTCGGATCGGTGTAGCGAAAGTAATACCACGACGAATCAACAAAAGTGTCCATCGTGTCGGTTTCGCGTTTGGCAGGTTCGCCGCAATTCGGGCAAGTCGTTTCGTAAAATTCGGGAACTTTCGCCAGCGGCGATTCGCCGACACCGGTGAACGGCGCAGTTTCGGGCAATTTAATCGGCAGATTTTCATATTTTTCGGGAACCGCGCCGCACTTGTCGCAGTAAACAATCGGAATCGGCGCACCCCAGAATCTCTGCCGCGAAATTCCCCAATCACGCAGACGATAAGTAACGGCAGTCTCGCCGAAATTATTTTTCGCGGCATATTCCGCCATTTCTCTTTTCGCCGCTTCGGTCGTTTTGCCCGACCATTCGCCCGAATTTATCGTAACGCCGTAATCGGTAAAAGCCTGTTCGATTTGGGATTTGGGATTTGGGATTTGGGATTGTTCACCCGGACTCTGGACTACCTCCCGAATCGGCAGATTAAATTTCTTCGCAAATTCGTAATCCCGTTCGTCGTGCGCCGGAACGCTCATCACCGCGCCCGTGCCGTATTCCATCATCACGTAATTGCCGATCCAGATAGGAATTTCTTCGCCGGAAAACGGATTGACGGCTTTTAATCCGGTGTCAATTCCGTCTTTTTCGACTTCTTCGCCGTATTCGGTCGGCTTGGCTTTTTCGGTTTTTATTTCCGCGATTTTCGCTAAAACCTCTTCCGAAAATTCGCTTTTGTGATTTTCGATAATCGGATGTTCCGCCGCCACGACCAGCGCGTTCGCGCCGTAAATCGTATCAATGCGCGTCGTGAAAACGCGGATTGATTCAAGATTCAAGATTTTGGATTCAGGATTTAAGATTTTAGATTCAGGATTGCCTTCCGAAACATCTTCCAATCCTGAATCCTGAATCCTGAATCCTGAATCCTGAATCCTGAATTCAACAAACGCGCCTTCGCTTTTCCCGATCCAGTGTTTCTGCATCGTCAAAACTCTCTCCGCCCAGCCCGCTTCGATTTCCGACATCGCCTGTAAAAGTTCTTCGGCGTAAGCCGTGATTCGCAGAAACCACTGCGCCAAATCCTTCTTCTCGACCGCCGTTCCGCACCGCCAGCACACGCCGCCCGAAGCCTGTTCATTCGATAAAGTCGTCAAATCCTTCGGACACCAGTTAACCTGCGTCATCTTTTTATACGCCAGTCCGCGTTCCAGCATTTTGAGGAAAAACCACTGATCGAACTTGTAGTATTCCGGGCGATGCGCGGCGATTTCCCTGCGCCAATCGTAGGAAAAGCCGAGCTTCTGCAGCTGCGCCCGCATTTGATTGATGTTGTCTTCCGTCCACTCACGCGGATTAACACCTTTTTTAATCGCCGCCTGCTCCGCCGGCTGCCCGAAACTGTCCCAGCCAATCGGATGCAACACGTTAAATCCCTGCAAACGCTTATACCAGGCGAGCGCGTCGCCGATGGAATAGTTGCGAACGTGACCCATATGCAAACGCCCCGACGGATACGGCAGCATTTCCAGCGCGTAAAACTTCTTGCGCGTCTCGTCCGCGTCCGCCTCGAATGTTTTGTTCTCCGCCCAACGCTTCTGCCATTTGCGTTCTATCTTTTGTGCAAAATACTTTTCGTCCATAGTTTTAAGGTTTTCGGTTTCCGGTGCTGAAAAAAGTCATTACGTCGAATAGATATAAATCTACCCGATATATCGAACTGATTCGTAATTTAAAATTCGTAATTGATTTAACGCCGCGTCGCCAAAGATTCAGGCGAGCGGCTATCTAAGGGCGAGTTTGTGTTGATCGAAAATCATAGATTGAAGTTTAGCAAAAAACTTCGGTTTGGCAAATTTTATTCGCGTTCGGAATAAATTTCCGTCTCGTTAACCAGCAAATCAAACGAACTTATTTGCAGCAGCGGCGAGACTTTCACATTGATTTTCGCGTTCGCACCGCCGATTGTGAAATCGAATTTCGGCACATACCACAACAGACTCGGCATTCGGCAGGCGACTTCGCCGTTAACCGTAACTTCTTCGTAACCTGTGCCTTTGCCGTCGTAGATGACTTCGTAAACGCCGTCTTCCGTTACGACGTGAAAACTTCGCCACAGCCATTTCTTTTCCATCAAATTCGCAATCGCCATTGGTTTCCAAGTAAATTTATATTCAGTATATTGCCTTGAAATCTCGGATTATGCTATTCTGACAAAGCCTTTTAGCTAAGGAGTTTTAAAAAATTACAAGTTTAATGATTAGAAAAAATCTAAAGCCGACAGTCGAAACTTGAAATTACACGTTCGGAGCGTTTGACTGTCCGCCGAAATAAAAGGAGCAACGGAAATGACCAGTCAAACAAACCAAAACAACATCGCGGGCGAAATCAACAAACTTAACGAAAAAGAAACTTTAGCGGTCGCTAATTACATTTCCCAAATCCTTTCCAGCCGCCTCTCGAAATCAAAAGAAAATCAAACGAACGACGATTTAATCGTCTCGCTGTCGGATGCCTACGAAAACAAACGCGCCCGGCAGGTTTTTGAATGGGAACGCGCCCGCCGGCAGAACGCCCAGCGAAACGCTTAAAACGCCAATGACGAATTTCAAATTACGAATTACGAATTCAAGATTTTGGGTTGGTAATTCGTTGTTTTTATGTTTGCTGTTGATCCTTTCCGGTAGTGTATTCGGGCAGAATCTCGAAAACTTGGCGGCGATGCTCAATCGCGGCAGCGTCGAACAGAAGCGCGACGCGCTTTTGCAAATCAGAAATTTAGAGAATACGGAAGCGTCGAGAATCGCCGTCGCCGCGCTGCGGGATTCATCGGAAATCGTTCGCGCCACCGCCGCTTTTTCCGTCGTGTTTCTGCCGAAAGACGAAGCGTTGGCGGTTTTGTCGCCGCTTTTGCGGGATAAATCGCCGCTTGTCCGGCGCGAAACGGTTTACGCGCTCGGCAAGGTCGGCAATCCGAACGGGGTCAATTCACTTCGACAGTTATTTCGCAAAGATAAAATCGTCGAAGTCAAAAACGCGGTTGTCGTCGCGCTCGGCGAAATCGGCGATGTTGCCGCCGTTGCCGACTTGATCGAAATTCTACAGCACAAACCTTCGCCGAAAGAAGATTTTTTGCGGCGTTCGGCGGCGCGTTCCGCCGGTCAAATCGCGCAGATTATCCGAACCGCAAAAGTAACGGTGATTACGCCGGAAAACTTTCTGCCGGGACAATCTGAAAATAATACGGCGGCTGATAAACGGAATTTCGGCGAATTGTTCCCCGACTTTCAACCGGCGACTCGGATTTTGATTCAAGTTCTGCAAAGCAAAAACGAAGCCGACGACGTGAAGCGTGAGGCGGCATTCGCGCTCGGCGCAATCGGCGACGAATCGGCACGGACGGTTTTGCAGGCGAACTTGAACGCCGAAGATTATTATTTAGCGGCAATCTGCCGCGAAGCCTTACTGAAACTCGAAAGAAATTAGATTTCCTGACAAACAAATCAACCTAATTTTTTTGGAATAAATTTTGCTTTCTCTCGCGTATTTGGTTTAATAAGATATGCAAGCAATACAGTCTCAAAAAGCCGTCGGAGTTGATTTGTTGAAAGCGTTTCAAACGGTTCGCGCCTACACGATGGAACTTTGCGAGCCGTTGGAAACGGAAGATTATATTCCGCAGCCGACGGTTGACGTGTCCCCTCCGAAATGGAACATCGCGCATACGTCGTGGTTTTTTGAAGAGATGATTCTCAAAAAGTTCGCGCCGAAATATCGTGAATTTAATCCGCAGTTCGGTTTTCTTTTCAACAGCTACTACAATTCAATCGGCACACGCACCAAGCGCGATAATCGCGGCGACTTATCGCGTCCGACGGTCGCGGAAGTTTTCGCTTATCGAAAATACGTTGATAATGCGATGCAGATTTTTCTGACGTGGATTGACGAACTGGCGGCGAGCGACAAAATTCCGGCGGCGCAGGCGCAAGAGATTTCTAATTTGGTGATTCTCGGTCTGAACCACGAACAGCAGCATCAGGAACTTTTCATCACCGATTTCAAATACACTCTGAGCGTCAATCCGCTTTATCCGGTTTACAAAAAAGACTACGCGCTCGTCGAAAAAAGCGAAGTCTTAACCGGCGGCTACGCCGAAATTACCGGCGGCATTCACAAAGTCGGGTTTGAAGGCGAAGGCTTTTGTTTCGACAACGAACTCGAACGGCATCGCGTCTATTTGCAGGATTACGCGATTGCGAAAAATTTGGTAACGAACGACGAATATCTGGAATTCATTGAAGACGGCGGCTACACGGATTTTCGATTCTGGTACGCCGAAGGCTTTGATTGGGTTAATCAAAACGAAATCACCGCGCCGCTCTACTGGGAAAAGCGCGGCGGCGAATGGTTTAATTTCACACTCGCCGGTTTGAGAAAATTAAAAAAAGACGCGCCGGTTTGCCACGTCTCTTTTTACGAAGCGAGCGCGTTTGCCGAATGGAAAAAAATGCGTCTGCCAACCGAATTTGAATGGGAGGCGGCTTCGGACAAATTCGATTGGGGACTGCGCTGGGAATGGACGAATTCGGCGTATCTGCCGTATCCGCATTTTCGCAAAGCGGCGGGCGCAATCGGCGAATATAATGGCAAATTTATGATTAATCAAATGGTTTTGCGCGGCGCATCGGTCGCTACACCACCGAATCACAGCCGTCATACTTATCGCAACTTCTTCCACGCGCCGCTGCGCTGGCAGTTCACGGGAATTCGTCTGGCTAAGTAATTCCAGATTCCAAATTTAATTTGGAATCTGGAATCTGGAATCTGGAATCTGAAATCTACAAATGCAAACCGCCATTAAACAAAATACTTTCGCCGACGATGTAGCAAGAGGACTGTCGGGAAATCCGAAGTTTCTCTCGTCAAAATACTTTTACGATGACGAAGGCAGCCGACTGTTTCAGGAGATTATGAAACTCCCGGAGTATTACCTGACGCGGGCGGAAACGGAGATTTTTCGGACGCAGACGCAGGCGATTTTCGAGGCGTTTGCGGAAGGTTCGACGGCGTTCGATTTAATCGAACTCGGCGCGGGCGACGGGACGAAAACCGCGCTGCTGGTTGATTATCTTCTCGCACAACGCGCCGATTTCAAGTATGTGCCGATTGATATTTCGTCGGAGGCGTTGAATTTTTTAACGCATAAATTTAACGCGCAGTTTCCCGATCTTTCGATTCAGCCCGAACAGGGCGATTATTTTCGCACGCTTGAAACCTTCAAATCCAAAACCGATAAACGCAAAATTATTTTATTTCTCGGCTCGAACATCGGGAATTTTTCGCACGAACAGGCGGCGGATTTTTTCAAAAGCCTGCGCGTCGTGATGAACTCGAACGATTTGCTGTTCATCGGTTTCGATTTGCAGAAAGACCCGCTCACGATTCTCGCCGCTTACGACGATGCCGGCAAAGTAACCGCCGCTTTTAATACGAATTTGCTAACCAGAATCAACCGCGAACTCGGCGCGGATTTCTCGCCGAACGATTTTTCGCACTACGCGACTTATCATCCGATTGACGGCGCGGCGCGGTCGTTTTTGATTAGCCGCAAGCCGCAGACGGTTTTCATCGAAGCGTTAAATATGCGATTTGAATTCGCCGCCTGGGAGCCGATTTTTATGGAAATCTCGCAGAAGTACAGTTTACCGATGATCGAAAATCTGGCGCAGGCAAGCGGTTTCGCCGTTGCCAAATACTTTACCGACGATCAGAACTTTTACACCGATTCGCTTTGGAAACCCGTTTGATTGCCGATGAAGTTTACGATTCTTCGTTTCGACTCGCTCGATTCCACCAATACCGAAGCCCTCAATCAAGCCAAACAAGGCGCGTCCGAAGGCTTGTGCGTCGTCGCCCTGGAGCAGAAAGCGGGGCGCGGGCGGCACGGACGCGAATGGATTTCCGAAAAAAACGCCGGACTTTATTTTAGTTTGGTTCTGCGCCCGACGTTGGAAAATAAGTTTCTGCCGCTGATAACTTTAGTGACCGCCGTCGCCGTCTTCGATGTTTTAACGGAACTTTATGATTTGAAACCCGACATCAAATGGGCGAATGACGTTCACGTCGGCGAGAAGAAAATCAGCGGAATTTTAGCGGAGATGACCGAAACGTCGAAAGGTTCGGCAATCGTCGTCGGCATCGGCATCAATTTGAAATCAAACGCTTTTCCGCCGGAGTTAAAAGATTCGGCGACCTCAATCGAAGCGGAAACAGGACGAACTCCGAACATCGAAAAATTGTTGGAAGTTTTGACTGAAAAGCTGGCGAAGTTTTATCAAATCCTGCAAGGCGGCAGCGGCGCGGCGGCGATTCGGCGCGAATGGGCGCGGCGTTCGACTTATTGCGAAGGCAGGCGCGTCGCGGTCAAATTGGCGAACGAATTTTTTGAAGGCACGACGCGCGGCATCGAAGAGAACGGTGCGCTGCGCGTCGAAACGGACGGCGGCGAAGTTATCATCGTGCAGGCGGGCGATGTCGAACGTCTGCGAAAAACAGTCTAAAATACCTCTTGATTGAATTTTAAGCGGCAAAAGTGTAACTTTAAGAAGCATTTTATTTTGATAATCATTTTTAGATATATATGAAAAACGAATTTGATTTTGACCCGGAAGATTTGGAATTTGAGAATTTCGACGGCGATTTGGAAGATTTTGAAGACTTTGACGAACGGGAAATGGAAGACGTGCAGATGCGGACGGCGGTTTTAGCGAAAAACAATATGGTCGCGCTGTTGTGCGTCAAAACGGCGAACGCCGGCGGCGCGATTTGCCGCGTTGATCCGCGTGAATCGAACCCGTCGGTGCAGATTTACGACGATCCGGCGAAAGCGATGGAATGGTTCACGAAAAGTTTGCGAACCAGCAAAAAGAACGGCTGGCAAATTGTTTATGAAGGATTGCCGCTACAAGGCTAAAATTTAGCGAAAAGCGGAAAATGGAAAATGATTCGACGCCTATTTTCCACTTTCCGCTTTCCGCTTTCCACTTTTTGTATGCTCCTCGCCATTGACATCGGCAATTCCGCCACAAAATTCGGCGTTTTTGACCGAGCCGAAATCACTTCGCGCTTTAACATTCCGACCGTTCGCACGAACACCGCCGCCGACTTCGACTCGCAAATTAAAAATCATTCAGCCGAAGTTTTTACGGCGGTCGTCGTCTCTTCGGTCGTTCCCGAATTGAACGACGCTTATCGTCAATTCGCCGGGGATTTCCATAATCTCGAAGTTTTTTTCGTTGATAACAGCTTTAGTTTCGGCTTGAAAATAAATTATCATCCGCTGAAAAGCATCGGCGTTGACCGTCTCGTCGCGGCTTCGGCGGCGGTCGAGAAATACGGTAAACCGTGTCTCGTCTGCGACTTCGGGACGGCGACGACGATTGACGCGGTTAATTCGGGCGGCGAATATCTCGGCGGCATCATCGCGCCCGGAATGAGTCTGCTCGCCGACGCGCTTTTTCGTAAAACTTCCAAACTGCCGCGCATCGAAATCGTCAAACCCGCCCAAGTCATCGGCAATTCGACCGTTCGCTCGATGCAGTCGGGAATTTATTTCGGATATATCGGCTTGGTTGACGGCATTATCGGGCGGATGATCGGCGAACTCGGCGAAACGCCGTGCGTAGTTGCGACCGGCGGTTTTGCGGAAATTATCGCCGAAAGTTCCGAGCGAATTCAGACGGTTGACGAAACGCTGATGCTCGACGGTTTAAGATTGATTTACGAGAAAACGCTTTCGATAAAATCGGTAAGCGAAGTGAAAAATCAAACCGACCAAAGCCGCGCTTAAAATCGCCAAGCCTTCCTTTTTATAATCAACATTCGTCAGCAGCCAAACGGTCAAAAACAGCGACAAGATTGACGCGGCGATGCCGAACGGCGCGATAAATTTCGCTTCCGGCGCGTCGGTTCTATTTCTGAAAACCGGCAGCGAAGCGCACGTCGTCGCGTAAACCAGCAGGCGCGTGATCGTCGCAATCGTCAGAGCCGAGATAAAAGAAGATTGAATCGTCAGAAAAAACATCGCCGCCGCCGTCAGCAAAAGCGAAATATACGGCGTTTTGAATCGCGTGTGAGTCGCGCCGATAATTTTCGGCAGTTCGTTTTGTTCCGCCATCGCAAACGGCATTCTGGAAGCCGCTAAAAATCCGCCGTTCAAATTCCCTAAAATCGAAACGACTGCGCCGCCCGCGATAAAAGCCGCGCCGAACGCGCCCATAAAACGTCCCGCCGCGTCCGCCAAAGGTCGCTCGGATGCAGCGAGTTCGGGCAGCGTTCCGATGGAAACGATTTGAATGACAATGAAAAGCACCGCGCAGAAAGCGAGCGCGGTTAAAAGCGCAAACGGGATATTTTTACGCGGGTCTTTCGTCTCGCCCGCCGGAATCACCGCCGCTTCAAAACCGACGTAAGCGTAAATTAAAAGCAGAACCGCGCTCGAAAACGAATTGTAATCGGGCGCGACATTAAACGAAAAATTGGCGGGTTGAATAAAAAACAGTCCGACGAAAGCGAACACGAGCAGCGGCACGATTTTCCCGACAGTGAAAATGTTCGTCAGGATTACCGACTGTTTCACGCCGAGAAAGTTGACGAGCGTTAAAACCGAAACAATCGAGATTATCAGCGCGGTTCGCAGAATTCCTTCGTTCGCCGTCGGCACGAAAAATCCCAGATAAGCCAGTAGAAGATTACAATTAGCGGCGAAAGTCGTAACCCTGACGATCCAGTAAAGCCAGCCGACTTCAAACCCGACCACCGCGCCGAACGCTTCTCTGGCGTAAAGATACATTCCGCCGGTTTCCGTGAATCGGCTGGCGACTTCGGCGAAACACAGCACGATAAATCCGACGATAACGGCGCAAACGACGAACGCCAAAAGACTGTAACCGCCGATCAACGCCGTCACTTTCGACGGCAAACCGAAAATCCCCGCGCCGATAATCGTATTAACCGCAATCGCCGTCAAATCCCAGCGGCTGATGCCGCGCACTAATTTTTCGTCGGTCATTTAATCAAATAAAAACTCCGCTTTTCAAACAGAAAAATGCGGAGTCGGATAAACTTTTCGGAGCAAAAATTTTACGCCAATTGCGTTTCCAAACGCATTACATCCTTCGCCCACGCGCCGACTTCAGCGCGTAGAATTTTGACATCCGCCCGCAAATTATGACCGATACTTAAAGATTCGTGAGCCACGCCTCCGATTCTTTCCAAGCGCACGTCAAAACTGAATTGCGATTCTTTAATTTCTATAATATCTGCTTCGACCGTCGTCAGCCGCGCTTCGATGTTAACCAAACGAATTTCGATTCGATCAAATCGCCCGTTCGTTTCCTGACGCATCGCATCAATTTTTTGATTGACTTCCTGACGCATCGTGTTTATCGCGTCGAGTATGAGATTTTTTTCCAAAATAGTTTCCTGACTTTCGTTATTCATTATTTTCTCAACCTCTGGGCGCAATCATAACACAGGAATTTCGCCCGCGCATCAATTAAATTTTGAATCGGAAAACGACTATTCTATACTTGGACAAGTCAATAATTTTCGGGAGAAACGAATGAAAAAAATCAGTCTTTTTGTGTTCCTTTTGCTTTTAACCGCTCAGACGTTCGCGCAGAACGCCGCTTATCAGAAACCGCCGAAGGATGTTCTGGACGTTCTGAACGCTCCGGCGATTCCGTCAACTTCGATCAGTCCGGCGAAGAATAAAATTTTGCTGATCGAGCCGATGATTTATCCTTCCATCAGCGAACTTTCACAGCCGATGCTGCGAATCGCGGGTTTGCGAATCAATCCGCTGACGAACGGTTCGCATCGTCAGTCTTACGCCGTGAAATTGGGTTTGAAAAATATCAGCGACGGCAAAGAAACAGCGATTGATTTGCCGTCGGGAGCGAAAATCATCGCGCCGCAGTGGAGCGCGGACGGCAAATACATCGCCGCCGGAAACGTCACGCCGAACGGTGTCGAACTCTGGATCGTCGAAACGGCGACGGGCAAGGCGAAGATGTTGAAAAACGTCAAAGTCAACACGGCTTTCGGCGGTTATTCGTGGATGCCGGACGGCAATTCGCTGCTGGTCAATCTCGTTCCGGCAAGACGCGGCGCAACTCCAAACTATCAAAACATCACGCCGACTTCGCCGAGCATTCAGGAAACGACGGGGAAAAAAGGTTCTTTGCCGACTTATCAGGATTTGCTGAAAAGTCCGAACGACGAGCTTTTGTTTGATTATTATGCGACTTCACAATTAGCCGTCGTCGGCATTGACGGCAAAATAAAAGAAGTCGGACAGCCCGCGATTTTCGATGCGATGGAAGTTTCGCCGGATGGAAAATATATTCTGACGGCGCGGATTCATCGCCCGTTTTCTTATCTTTTGACGGCGAACGATTTTCCGACGACCGTCGAAGTTTGGGATTCGGAAGGCAAATCAGT
>JAYVGL010000116.1:0-9499 GCA_043772175.1 Pyrinomonadaceae bacterium
TACTACAATCTCTCAGGGGACTGGGGAGAATTAAAAATTCAATCGGCTAAACCGACAATTAAATTTACTTGAAATTAAAAAGAATTTATGAAAGCAATCGCAGTCATACCGAAACAACCGAACAGCGTTCATCTGGTCGAGATGGGCAAACCGAAAATATCAGACATCAAAGACGGACGCGGCGTTTTAGTCGAAGTTTTGCGCGTCGGCGCGTGCGGAACCGACCGCGAAATTAACAACGGCGAATACGGTGTCGCGCCGGAAGGATTTGATTTCCTGGTTCTCGGACACGAAAATTTCGGGCGCGTCGTCGAAACAGGCGAAAACGTCAAAGAATTAAAAGTCGGCGATTTTGTCGTGGCGACCGTGCGCCGACCGTTCGGACACAGCATTTATGACACGATTGGTCAGCAGGATTTTACGACCGATTCGGAATACTGGGAACGCGGCATCTCGCGTCTGCACGGCTATATGGCAGAATTTTACGCTGAAAGCGCGGATTTTCTGGTGAAGATTCCGCCCGCGATTGCCGAAATCGCCGTTCTTCTCGAACCGCTTTCGATTATCGAAAAAGGTTTGAAACAAGCCGAAGACATCCAGCGGCGGCTCGACATCTGGCAGCCGAAAACCGCCGCCGTTTTGGGAGTCGGGAGCGTCGGAATTTTGACGGCGATGGCTCTCAGAATGCGCGGCTACGAAGTTCACGGCTTCGGACGCGACGTGCGCGACGGATATTTCAACGCCGAACTCCTGGAAGAAATCGGCGCGACTTATGATTCGACCGTCGAGATTTCCGTCGCCGATTCTACGAAGAATTACGGCGAATACGATTTAATTTTTGAATGCACCGGCTTTTCACCAATCGTCTTCGACGCGATGCAGAGCTTAAACGAAAACGGTATTTTGATTTTAGCCAGCGTCACCAGCGGCGAACGAAAGACCGACGCTGTTCCATCCGACAAAATCAATCAAATGTTCGTTCTCGGCAATCGTGCAATGGTCGGCACGGTCAACGCCAACCGCGAACATTTTGAAATGGGCGTGAAAGATTTAGCGTTGTGCGAAGCGATGTATACCGGCTGGCTCGGCAAAATGATGACGCATAAAGTCGTCGGCTTGGAAAATTTCGCCGAAGCGTTCGATATTCTTAACAACGCCGGAAAATACAAAGCGATCAAAGCGTATTTTGAAGTGAGCAAAATCTGATAATGGTAAATGGTTAATGGTTAATTTAAGAATTTCTACCATTTACCATTTACCATTTACCATTTACCATTATTCTTATGCCCGAATTTGAAGACGACGGCGCGGTGATGACCGAGAGCGAAACGCGCCTCGAAAAACCGCCGCTTTACAAAGTCATTCTGCACAACGACGATTTTACGACGATGGAGTTCGTCGTTTTCGTTTTAAGCCACGTTTTTCTCCGCTCCAACGATGAAGCTATGACGATTATGTTCAAGGTTCACCACGAAGGCATCGGCATCGCGGGCGTTTATTCATTTGAGATCGCCAATATGAAAGCCGAGAAAGCGATGAACCTCGCCCGCGCTCAAGAGTATCCGCTGCTTTGCACGGTTGAGGAAGACTGAGTTCGGCTTGCCGGATCGAAAATTTATTCCGGCTGAATTATTTGCCGCCTGAGAAATCAAACTTTGGCGTAAGTCAGTCCGGTTTGTCCCTGATATTTTCCGCCTCTGTCCGAATAGGAAACGGCGCAGTCTTCGTCCGATTCAAAAAATAGAATTTGTCCGATGCCTTCGTTAACGTAAACGCGCAGCGGCAGATTCGCCAGATTCGCAATTTCAACGACTAATCTTCCAGTCCAACCGGCTTCGAGCGGTGTCGTATTGACGAGCAGACCGGCGCGGGCGTAGGTTGATTTTCCGACCGCCACGCCGGTTACGTTGCGCGGCATTTTGAAGGTTTCGACCGTTACGCCCAAACCGTAGTGGTGCGGCGGCAGCAAATAATACTTCGCGCCGTCTTCGGCGGTTTTCAATTCCGGTTCGATCAGCGAATGTTCGTCGAAATGTTTCGGGTCAATCTCCGAACAATGAATCGAAGAGAAAACACGAAAGCCGTCGTCCGCCAGACGCATATCGTAGCCGTAGCTCGACGCGCCCGCCGAAATGATTTTGCTGCCGTTCGATTCACGAAGGAGTTCCGGCAGAAAAGGCGAGATCATCTCGTGTTCCAACGCCATTTTGCGAAGCCATAAATCGGATTTGATAGTCATAAAATTGAAAAATAAAAACTAAAAATGGAAAGTGATAAGAAAACTTAACTTATCGCTTTCCATTTGTAAAATTCAAAAACTAAACGCAAAACCACGATTCACTTGGCGGTTTCGAGCAGTTTCAAACTGCCTTCGCCGACCGTAAAGCTCAAAACCGCGCCGCCGCTGCCGGCTTTGGCGATAATGGATTGATCGGTAAACTTCGTCCGGTCGCGTGGTTTTAGGTTCGTCAGGTTGTTTTCGATTTTGCCGACGCGCAAAACCTTCGCATCGAGATTGGCGTTCAGATTAAACGGCATCTGCACATTCATCGCGCCGCTGGCAATTTGCACGTCGGCACTGCGCCCGCGCCAACTGCGGTTCGGAATCACGATCTCGACCGTGCCACTGCCGAAAGTGGCGACGATGCTGCCGCCGATCAAGTTGAGTTTGGCGTTCGAGTCCAAATAATTTATTTTTAACGCGCCCTCGACTTTCGATAACGTCAAATCGCCTTTGCCGCCGTCAATTTCCAAATCGCAGTAAAGCGGAACTTTAATTTTATAATCAATTTTGAACGGCAGACCGAAAAGATTTTTCGGGAATTTTTTCGCCACGCGCTTCATATAATCTTTGTCGTGCGTACCGATGCTGGTGATGCGAATGTGGACGAAATCTTCGTCAATGGTGAATCCGCTGAACTTGGCGATTTCGGTCAGATCGGCTTCGGTCGCCGCCTGCATCTCGACTTCCGCCGAAATCTCGACTTCGTTTTTCTGCCAACCTTCGACCGTGATCGAACCGGACGGCGCACCGATAATCGAAACCGTGCCGCCCGCGCCGAGTTCGACCGTTTCGGTTTTATAAGTCGTGCGTTTAATCAGTTTTTGAGTTTGCGCGAAACACGGCGCGAGAAAAAGCAGAAGCCCAACAGCGAACAGACACAACCGGACGCAGATGTTTTTCGGACTGATAAATCTTTTCATAATTTTTAGATTGATTGGCAAAACAAACGAGGCAGGAAAATTGTAGCAGATTGACGGTTTACTGTGTAGAAAATTTTATCGTCTGATGAACGAAATGCTGCCGCGCTGATTGGTTACGGCAATCGTCGCGCTGCCGTCGCCCGCCTGTCCGACGACGCGCCGCCCGTCGCTGACGAAGCGCATTCCCGCACTGCCGAAATCGCCGAGTGAAATGTTGCGCGTCGAAGGCGCGGTGGCAATCAGTTTGAATGAAGAGTCGAATGGAATGCGAAGATTGATGTTGCCGCGCGTCGAGGTAAAGCGATAATTGCCGCTTTCACTTATCGTGCCGTCGAAAAATATATCGCCGATGAGATTTTCCGCCGCGACGTTTTCCGCCGCGATATTGGTCAGAGTAATGTCGCCTTCGCTTGAGATATGAGCGCGAACCAAGCCGCCGCGCACGTTGCTGACGTTCAAATTTCCCATCCGCGTTTCGATGTCAACCGACGACGAATAAGGAACTTTAATCAAAAAATTGACGTTGCCGACTTCGTTTCTGCCCTGATTATCTTTAACCAGGTTGATGACAATCGTGCCGCTCAAACTCTGCGGTTCCATATTCGCCGCCGGTGCTTCCATATATGCCGCGACGCTGATTTCCGATTTATCCCAGCCTTCGACCGTAACCGTGCCGGTGCGGTTGGTCAATTGCAGGCGGACGTTTTTGC
The DNA here is from genome assembly GCA_043772175.1 of Pyrinomonadaceae bacterium. Classification (GTDB taxonomy): domain Bacteria; phylum Acidobacteriota; class Blastocatellia; order Pyrinomonadales; family Pyrinomonadaceae. The sequence continues at coordinate 3,915 of JAYVGL010000116.1, forward strand.
TCGCCGGATAGGTTTTCGCAAATTTTTTCTGCGCCGAAATCGCCGTCGAAGACGCAAAGAAAAAAACCACGCTTAATATTAGAATCGCAGCTTTTTTGACGGCGGAAGTTTTTCTTGAATTCCAGTTCATTTCTATAACTCGGCGAATTCCCGAAGCAGTTCCATCTTTTCGTTTAATGCCGAATCGAGCATTTCATCCGACAAATCATCATTCGGATTCTGTTGTAGAATCTGGTCGTATTCATAGACGACTTGATTGATTTCGTTCAAGTTGCGGTCGAAGCTGTCGCGCAGATGCGCGTCCCAATTAGCTCGTTTCGTTTCGACGCGCCGGTTCCAGTAATCAATCGCCGACTGCCGTTCTTTGATCCGGTTTTCCCGCATCTGCTCCGGCGTTTCGACCAGTCCGGCTTTCCCTAAAGCGCGGTCGAAAAGACTCGGCGCGGTGTTCGTTGAAACGTCGTTCGGCGCAGAGAAATTTTTGATAAAAACCAGAGTCAGCAAGGAGCTGAACAGTGCGATGCCTAAAATTGAAGCGAAGACCTGCGAAAATGAAAACTGCCACCGACGCTTCTTCTGTTGTTCTTGTTTAATTTTGGCTTCTTCGGCGAGTTCGGGCGCGACTTCGGTTTCGATCAAGTTATTGATTCTGCACCACAAGGCTTTCGGATTCGGCGGCGGCGCATATTCGCCTTCATCAAGTTCGCAGCAATCCAGGATCATCGCAAAGTCTTCACAAACTTTGGCGCATTCGGCGCACAATGCCAGGTGAGTTTGAACTTCGACGCAAACTTGATTTTCAAGTTCATTGTCCAGATAAACACTTATCAAATCTTGACATTGTTCGCAGTTCATTTCGTGATTTTTACAGAGTTATAGAATCTTTTTAACAACTTGAACGTCGTATTGTTCGCTTCAAGTTAATAGATTGTCGTCGAAAGTTTTAAGTTGCCTTGTATTAAATTTTTCGCTTGATTTTACGCTTTTTTGATGAGCAGGCCGCGCAGTTTGAGACGCGCTTTGTGCAGTTGAGATTTGGAAGTTCCGACCGAGATGCCTAGGATTCGGGCGACTTCTTCGTGTTCGTAGCCTTCGACATCGTGCAGAATAAACGCGCTTTTGTAGCCCGGCGGCAATTGGTCAATCGCCCGCTTCAAGGCGATCCGGTCAAGCACCGGCATTTTCGTCTGATTTTCCGTTCCCGGCACGATCTGTTCGGGCATCTCGCCGTCTTCGCTCGTCTTTTCGTTTTTCACGCTGCGGCGGCGGAAGTGCATTAAAACCTGATTGACCGTCAAACGGTGCAGCCACGTCGAAAAAGCCGATTCGCCCCGAAAACTGCCGGTTTTGCGAAAAAGCTGAATGAAAACTTCCTGCGTCAAATCTTCCGATTCGGTTTGGCTGTTCGTCATTCGCAAACAAAGTGAATAAGTGCGCCGGTGATAACGCTCATAAAGCAGTTCAAACGCTGCGAGGTTGCCGACGGCGGCAAGTTTCGTCAATTCAAAATCAGGCGCGTTTCCTTCAAAGGTCGCCGTCGGAGTTGGCAGAACCGTTTGAAATGCCGGAATGCTCGTGATTTCCTCACCTTGAAAAACGCCTTCGCGCTCAATCGCAATCGAGGTCGAGTCCATATTTGCTCCTAAAAATGTGCTTTCGGAATTTAGAAAATCTTCGCTTATGATGAGCCACCTCCAAAATTTGGTTGCTTTTCGCAGGCATTTTTATTTTATGACAATTCGCCGCAAAGGTAAATCTTTAATTTGCCGGACGGACGTTCTGATTTGGTAAAATTGCCGGAAAAACGTCTGAAGCCAACCGTTTACGAAACCCGTAAAATGATTTTCCCAAAGGCTTTTTCTTCGATCACGGCGCGGTGCGACTGCGCCGCCGCCGCCAGCGGAAAGGCTTTGCCGACAATCGGGACAAGCCAGCCGCCTTCGAGACCTTCGTAAATCGCCGTGTGGATTTTCGCCGTCTCCGCGCCATTTAAAGTGTGCAGCGAAAACCCGCGAATCGTTGCGTCTTTATTCATAATCAGGCGCGGATTGATGTTGACCTCACCGCGATTGCCGATCACGACGATTCTGCCTTTAAGAGCGATGACGTTCAAATCATTCTGCAAATTGATGTTGGCGAGCATCTCTAAAATAATATCAACGCCCCTGCCGTTCGTCGCTTCGAGAATTTCGTCGAGGTAGTTCGGTGCGCCGTGGTCGAACACGAAATCCGCGCCCTGCTCTTTAATTAACCGTTTTCCTTCGTCCGAACTCGCCGTGCCGATGATTTGCAAGCCGAAGTGTCTCGCGTGCTGAATCGCCGCGATGCCGACTCCGCCTGACGCGCCGTGAATCAAAACCGTTTCGCCTTCGTTCGGCTTACCTTTATCAAACAAACCCCAAAATGAAGTCGCGTAAGGCACGGCAACGCCCGCGCCCTGCTCGAACGAGACATTTTCCGGCAATTTATAAACTTGATTTTCTTCGGCGAGCGCGAACTCCGCGTAAGTTCCCGTTACGGAATTCGCCAGGTAAACGCGGTCGCCCGCTTTCACTTTTGAGACTTCACTGCCGACCGTTTCGACGATGCCCGCGCCGTCCTTGCCCGGCGTAAACGGCGGCGGCGGCGCGGTCGCGTGATTTCCCGCCCGCACGTAAGCGTCAACCGGATTGACTCCGGCGACTTTTATTTTCACTAAAATCTGATTTTCATTCGGCTGCAAATCGGCGACTTCTTCGAGTCTCAATACTTCCGGTGCGCCAAAGTCCTTGACCACGATTGCCTTCATAAGTCTCCTTGAGTGGACGCTGTTCGATTTCAGGATGTTAACATAAACAGAAATCGGAGGTTAAAGGTCAGAGATGATTTCAGATGTCGTTCGACAAAAAGCGAGAGCCGGAAAAATTGCTTCTCCCGACTCTCGCTTTTCAATTTTCGACCGACCTTAAACGTATTTTTCAACAACTTTCGCAATCGCTTCACGCGACACCGCGCCGACGATTCTTTCCTGTTCCTGACCGCCTTTGAAGACGATCAAGGTCGGAATACCGCGAATGCCGAAACGCTGCGGGACGTTCGTATTTTCGTCCACGTTCATTTTGAAAACACCGGCTTTGCCGCCGTATTCCTGCGCGACGGCTTCGACTGACGGCGCGATCATTCGGCAAGGTCCGCACCATTCCGCCCAGAAATCTACTAAAACCGCTTTGTCTGAACCTAGAACATCGGTTTCAAAATTGCTGTCGGTTGCTTCTTTTACAAATTCGCTCATTTTTATCTCCTGTTTATAATCCGATTATCCCCTGTTTATAATCTGAAATTTCGGTTTAGATGCCGCCCAATTACACTAAAGATGCCTTGAGGCTGATCTCCGCGCCGATCAAAACCTGCGAAACGGGACAAGTCTTTTTTGTTTCTTCAGCGATCTTCTGAAACTCTTCGTCTTCCACACCTTCGACCGTTGCTTCCGTTACCAAATCTATGTTCGGGATGACGAAGCCGTCGCCCTGTTTCTCGATTTTGACGTTCGCCGTCGTGTGAATGTGCGTCGGCGTATAACCGGCTTTGCCGAGATTTCCCGAAAGTGCCATCGTGTAGCAGCCGGCGTGTGCCGCCGCGATTAGCTCTTCGGGATTCGTCGCCGCTGCTTCGTCTTCGGAAAAACGCGACTTAAACGAATACGCGCCTTCAAACGCGCCGCTGCCGAGTTTCACTTTGCCTTTGCCGTCAATAATTCCGCCGTCCCAGTCGGCTTCCGCTTTTCTTGTAAAATTCATAGTTTAGTTTTCCTTAGTTTTTTTATTTTATCAAACTTCAATCGGTTATGCCTTTTCGGTAATCATTTTCGTCAAAGTGATTTGCGGCGGTTCGGCGGCGAAACCTTCGACGGCGGCGAAAAATTCTTTGAAAAAAGATTTTTCAAAATGCTCGTCTATCGCGGCTTTGTTTGCCCACGTTTCGTGCCAGATGAAAACCGTCGGATCACCAATCGCCTGATGAATATCGTAATTCAAGCAGCCTTTCTCCGCCCTCGAATCCGCCACGATTCCCAATGCCGCTTTTTTAGTTTCGTCAACCGCGTTTTCCTGAACTTTCAAACGCGCCACGATAACTATTTTTTCATCACTCATTTAATCATTCTCCTTAGAAGTCGTTTTCCAAAACAATTCTATACCGCGCCTTGCCGCTTTCCAAACGCTCGAACGCTTCGTTGATTTGCGACATTTTATATTTTTCCGTGACGGTTTCGATCCTGTGCCGCGCACAGAATTCGAGCATTTTCGCCACGACCGAAGGGCTTCCGGTGGCAGTCGAAGAAATTGATTTCTGACCGCTCATCAATTGAAACGAGACGACCGGAATCGGTTCCAAAGTCGCGCCAACGATATGCAGATGTCCCTTCGGCGCGAGTGCTTCCAAATATGCCCCCCAATTTAAAGACACGTTGACGGTTGATAAAATCAAATCGAATTTGCCTTTCAATTTTTTGATTTCGCCGTCGTCCCGTGAATTAACGACGTAATCCGCGCCCATATTTTTTAGCTCGTCGGTTTTCGACAAATCCGACGTGAACGCCGTTACTTCGCAGCCCCATTTGTCGGCGAATTGCAGCGCGAGATGTCCGAGTCCGCCGATGCCGATAACACCGACTTTATCCGTCGGCTTGATGTCGAGTTGGACGAACGGATTAAAAACCGTGATGCCGCCGCAAAACAGCGGACCGGCTTTCGACGCATCTAATCCGTCGGGCAATTTAATCGCCCACTGCCAGTGACAGCGCACCTTATCGGCGAAACCGCCGTGTCTGCCGACGATGGTTCCGACCAGTTTCGGACAGTTGATCTGAAAACCCGACAAACAATTTTCACAAAAGCCGCAAGTTTCGGCGTTCCAGCCCAAACCGACTTGATCGCCGATTTTCAAACCTTTTACGTTGTCGCCCATCGCCGTAATTTCGCCGACCGCTTCGTGTCCGCCGACAAACGGATATTTCGTCAAACGCCACTCGTTGTTGAGCATTGACAAATCCGAATGACACAAACCGCTGTAAGCAACCTTGATTTCAACCTCTTCCTTCCCAAGTTCGCCTGCCTCGTATTCAAACGGTTCAAACTTCCCTTTCGGCTCATTTGCCGCGTATGCTTTTATTTTTTCACTCATATTTTTTACTTAACCATCCAACTTCGCTTGCACACAGATAAACACAGATTAAGAAAACGATTTTTGCAGATTTCCGGCGAGTTTTTTTGCGACTCAAAATCTTGCTTTATCTATGTTTATCTGTGTGCATCTGAGGTTAAAAATTCTTTCTTTTTACTTCGTAAAATCGTAAACCAAATCTCCGTTCGTATATTCCCGATTCTCAAAAATATGCGGATAATGTTTGTTCAGTTCGTCCAAATATAGTTGATACGGCAAATCGTCGAACGCGCCGTACTCGTGCAGATATTCCATAAAAAAATCGCCCGATTTGTCGAATTCCTGAAAGATCGAATCGCTCGTTCCGTCAAACTCCAACGGCTCGACGTTTAAATATCTGCACAGATGTTTATTAAACGCCGGAGTCGTTTTCAACCACTTTCCAT
>JAYVGL010000117.1:0-10308 GCA_043772175.1 Pyrinomonadaceae bacterium
GCTGAAACCGGCATCGAAGCCGTTGACGACGGCGTAAACGAATTATACGAAAACGGTTACATTCATAATCATCTGCGGATGTATATCGCTTCGATTGCCAGACGTTTTGAAAAAACTCGCGCCACGCCAGCTCCTGAATAAATTTTTCAAGCTGATAATGCTTGTAACCGCGCTTTTGCAACGACTCCAAAACATATTTCGGCGAAATCACGCCGCGACTGATATACGGCGAAAGTCGCGTTACCGCACCGTTCAAAAAATTACGCGAACGCGCGTATTCGACCGGATCAACTTTTTCGATTTGAGCGGAAATATCCGCCATTGATGTTTCAAACATATTATTTCTCAGGTTTCTATTTTAACATTTTCGGGGAAATCTTTCGGCGCGATGCCCGTAAATTTTTTAAAGGCGCGGTTGAACGTCGCCTTGGAGTTAAATCCGCAATCGAGCGCGACACCGAGCAGATTTGATTTTTCCGCCGCGCCGCCGCTCAACTTATTTTTTACTTCAGCGATGCGGTACTCATTAACGAAATCGTTGAAATTAACGCTGAAACCGCTGTTGATAACATAAGACAAGACCGTCGTGTTCACGCCGAGCATTTTCGCTAGAACGCTCAAGGTCAACTGTGAGTCGAGAAACGGTTTTTCGGTTTCCACTAAATGACGTAGTTTCGCTTTGAGTTTACCCAAATCGTTTTCGGTTAAAAGTGTCTTTTTCTCTTCCGCCGCTTCAATTTTTTCGCTTTCGGCAACGGTGAAATCCAACGTGATGGTCCGCGAACGCAAATGCCCGGCAATCGCCAGATAATAAGTCGTGAATGCGAGAATCAGTTCAAAATAAAAATACTGAATATAGGAAAGCGGTAAAATAAAACTGCCCGTAAAATCGAAAACCGTGCCTAAAACGAAAATAAACGTGAAAATATAAAGAAAATTTCGCAGCCAGTCAAACTTGATTTTCTCGGTATCGGAATAGTTTTCATTCAGCCAAACACGATATTTTCGATAGTGTTTGATGGAGAAATATAAAAGCGCGAGATTCCAGACAAACTCCGTGACGGTAATGAATGGATTGACGAACGGCTGATAATAATTTTCGTTGAACCAACTTTTGAATTCGAGATTTTGCGCGAAAAGCGCGAATCTGAAAATTAGATAAATGATTGAAGGAACAAACAGCAGCCAATCTTTTCTTTCAAAAACGCGCTTCGCATTCGTCAAAGTCAGCACATAAAACCAGATGCAGACGCTGAAACCGTAAGTAATGGTGAAAGGAAAATAGGTCAGCCATTGATTGCGGTCATAAACATTGGCGAACCCGATAAACGGCGTAATCAAACTTGAACAAAGCAGAATAAGCAGCGCGGCGAGCCAGAAATCAGCCGATTTTTTTCGTTTGAAATGACGAACCAGAAGCAGCGCGGCGAAGATCACGCCTTGCAGAATACCGATGAAAACGACGAGACTGCGCGGATTGAAAAAATCCAGTTCCAAGCCTTCAATAAAAAGAAAGTTGATCGGCACAGATGATTATCGCATTTCCTCCGCGCTTTCCGGGCTGTCTGGCGGCAGCAAATCGGCGACTTTGATTGTAACTTCGGGGAAAGCAACAAGATTGAAACTCGCCTGCGCGTCGTGAGTTTGTTTGAACCGGTAACCGTCGGCGGCAGGTTCGCGGTAATCCTCTACTTCGTCAGTGTTTAGATTAAACAGAAGATACTGCACGATTCCCGCCCGCGCATAATTAAATGCTTTGCGGCGGTCTTTGGCAAGCGTCGTGTCGGAAACTTCGATGATGAGCAGAACGTCGGCGGCGGTCGGATGCGTTTCCAGATATTTTAACAGCGGCAGTTGCGCCAGAACCGCATCGGGTTCGGGTTCAGAGTAATCATCGAGAATAATCGGTTCCTGAAGGCGAACAATCGTTTGCTTCCGAAAGCTTTCGTAAAGGAATTCGCCGATTAAATAATTGACAATCGTATGTTTAGTTTTTTTCGGACTCGTTTCGATAATTACTCCGTCCAACAATTCGATGCGATCATCTTCATCGAAAATGCCGATGTCAATCATCTTTTCATAATCTTCGACGCTTATTTTACGAATCGAAAAGCCGTCGCCCGCTTCAATTCGCGGACTGATTTTCGGTTCAATTTGCTGCACTGTTGCCGGCATAATTTTTTTCAACCTCCGATAAAACTCATCGAACGCGACGCGGGCGCAAATTCCGCGTCGTTGATCGTGTGCCGCGCTTCTTTTTTCAAGACGACGGCGCAAATGAATTCAATTATTTCGGCGCGTTTTGCGCCGCTGCGGACAACATCGCGCAGGTTGTGTTCGACGTTGGAAAAAAGACAAGTCCGAATTTGCCCGTCCGCCGTCAGACGAATCCGCGAACACGCGCCGCAGAACATTTCCGTCACCGGCGCGACGATGCCGATTTCGCCCGCTGCGCCGTCGGCGAAAATGTATCGCCAGGCGGTGTCCGCGCCGCGTGATTTTTCCTTTAATTCGAGCGGGAAAGCCGCGTTGATAGTTTCGCGGATTTCTTTGGCGGGAACGATTTGGCTGCGGTTCCATTCGCCGCCCGAATCGAGCGGCATAAATTCGATAAAGCGCATTTTTACATCATATTCGCGGGCGAATCGCGCAAAGTCAACAATTTCGTCGTCGTTGCGCCCGCGCACTAAAACCGCGTTGATTTTGACGGGCGTTAAGTTCGCATTCTTCGCCGCTTCGATGGATTTTAAAACATTGTCGAGCGCGTCAACGCCCGTAATTTCCTTAAATCGGTCGCTCCGCAAACTGTCTAGAGAAATCGTTACGCGATCCAATCCGGCGCGTTTCAAATCTTTAGCGCGGCGCGGAAAACTGTGTCCGTTGGTCGTCAACGCCAAGTCCTTAAGTAACGAAAAACGGATTTTAGATTTTGGATTTTCCAATTCGTAATTCGTGATTCGTAATTCGTAATTCGTATTTTTCAACCGCGCGAGCTTTTCGATTAAAGTCTCAATGTCCTTCCGCAAAAGCGGTTCGCCGCCAGTCAGACGGATTTTTTCGATGCCCAAACTGACAAAAATATCGCAGACGTATTCGATTTCCTCAAAAGTCAAAATCGTTTCCTTGTGGGCAAGCGGCGGTTCGCCGTTCGGCAGACAATAAAAACAGCGAAAGTTGCAGCGGTCGGTCAGGCTGACGCGCAAATCGCGGATCGTTCGGTGGTGGGCATCGCGCAGAAGATTCATAGTTAAATTATACAACAAAGAAACGCGGTTGTTCCGTCAGGGAATTATGCCCGACCCATAAAACAAACGATTGCTGAAAAGCATAATCCGACAGTGATAAAGAAAACGCCCAATATCAACTTTATTGAAGTTCTTCGGTTAGCCGCTAAAAAAAGACCGCCGACAACAGAAAACAGAATTGCCAGCCATTCACAAAATAAACGCAGTTTGTCTTTACGAGCGGTGAAATAATGCGGCGGTTCGCTTTCAGGTATCAAAAATATCTGCCGCATTTCAGCATCGGATTTGACTTCCGCCGGTTTGGTGAAAAGGTGATGACCGGCTGAACGCTCGGCGGAATTGTGATGATCTTCATATTGATACGGCGGAGACGAAATAGTCATCAAGAAAAAAATTGCCGCCACAATCAAGATTGTGGCTTGATTAAAGTTCATACTTTATCGCTCTTGTAACTATTTATAACCTTCGCCCAAATCGTTAATCTGTTTCAAAATTTTGTTTTTTTCGATATTCGGAGCTTTGGAAACAACGGTGCGGAGTTCGGTCAAAAAGCGGTTGAATTCGGCGCGGTCGCTGATGTCGGTCGGCGGCGTGTAAACCTTTTTTTCCTTGATGTCGGCAACGAACGGTTCGAGATAATTGCCGATATTCACCAAAGCCTTCTGCGTATATTTGCCGTTCGGGTAAAAATTCAGATATTCGCCGTCGGTCGCGCGAATGTTGTAGAGGTAGCAGTTGATGTAGCCTTCGCATTCGCCCGGAATCGGCGTGTTTGCCGCCGTCCAAGCGATTTCTTCGCTGATCGGCAGCGCGCTGTATTTGCCGTGCAAATCCCATAAACTCTCGGCACGAACATACCATTCGGCGGACGGCTCGCTATACACGATGTCTTTTTCGTTGGCTTTGATAAATGTTTTGTATGGAAAGTTCTCGCCTTTGCCGAACGGAACCGCCTTCAGCGCGGCGGCGATAAACAGCATTCTTTTGTAACTCAAATCGGCGCGGGCGGCATCGGTTTTGACCAGTGCTTGCGCGGTTCGCAAAAAATCGGTAACTTCCGAAGCGTTCGCGTAATCGAAGTTTTTAGATTTCAAGAGTTTTTCGCCGATTTCCCGATAAACGGCTTCACGTTTTTCCGCGTCGAAATCGCGCGTGTAAGTCGTTGCAATCCAGCCGGTTTTGCCGATTTCATACTGGATTTGATAAAACGCCGATCCTTTTTTGACAACCGGCAAAACTTTACCGAGTTTGACCGATGACAACCGCGCCGACTTCGCCGAGGCTTCCTGACGAACGGTGACGTTCGTCGCCGTTACGATAATTTGTCCGTTCGGTTTGGAATCCGTCGGCGGCGCGTCGGGAGGTTTTGCCGTCGGTTTGGCTTTTGGTTTGGAAGCGTTTTTCGCCGGCGTGGATTTCGGTTTCGCCGCCGGTGCAGGGGTCGGCTTGACGGAACTTCGATTTTGCGCGTTCGAGCGTTGGACGGTGAAATTAAACGCTAAAAAAGCGATTGTCACTGCCGAAAAAATCAGATTTCGATGTGGTTTTCCTGTTATTTGCTTTTCCATTTTTTATCTAACAACGCCCGTGCGTTGCGTTGCAAGCCGCCGAGTTTCGTCCGTTTGATCGCGCTTTTGCGGTATTTGGCGGCGTAACTCTCCGGCGACAATTCGAGAATCGCGTTTAGGTCGCTCGAAACATTATCCTCACGCGGCTCGAACCGCGCTTCCGCCGTCGGTTTTTCAAACCGATTCCAGGGGCAAACGTCCTGACAGATGTCGCAGCCGTAAAGCCAGCCGTTCAGATTTTCTGTAATAACTTCGGGTAATTCGGAATCGCGCAATTCGATAGTAGCATAAGAGAGACACGCCCTTGAATTAACGACGTAAGGCGCGACGATTGCCGCAGTCGGACAGGCATCGAGACATTTCGTGCAGGTTCCGCAGTGATCTTCAATCGTCTCGGTTTCATATTCCAGTTCGACGTTCAATATGATTTCGCCGATAAAAACCCACGAGCCGAATTCTTTAGTGATGACGTTGGAATGCTTGCCGAGCCAGCCCAAACCGGCGCGAACCGCCCACGCCTTATCCATCATCGGCGCAGTGTCAACGCAAATTTTCCCCTCAACCGATTCGTCAAGCGTTTTGATAAACGCCAGCAATTCGCGCAGTTTATCCTGCAAAACATCGTGGTAATCGTCGCCCCACGCATAGCGCGAAACTTTGCCTTTGTCCGACGAATCATCGTGTTCGTGCGGCGTGTAATAATTCAGCGCGACGACGACGATTGATTTGGCATCGGGAAAAATCAACGCCGGATTTTCCCGCTTCTCCGGCTCACGCTCCAGCCATTTCATTTCGCCGTGAAAACCTCTCGCCAGCCACTCGCCCAGTTTTTTACCTTCGCTTGTCATCAGTTCAGCGCGAGCGATGCCGACTTTATCGAAGCCGATTTCAATAGCTTTATTTTGGATTTTTTGGGCGAAAGAGAACATACATAAATTATATCAACCGAATTGCAGAACGGCTCAATACAACATCAACTAATATTTAACCGATCAAGTTATGCAAATTGCCTTTTGCATCTATCTCCAACAGTCTTTTTTATCTACATTTTCGCCCGGATCTAACATTCCGACGAAGTTCGGCTAAAGGCTTAAAGACTTGTTATGATGGCGTTTGCCTACAAAGATTATCCGATAGTTTGTATGCTCGTCCAAATATATTTAGTTTCTTGACATCTCTCGACGAAAAAATTTAAGGTAAGTTGCTTTGTGATAATAATTAAGATGACTAAAAACCGCTGGCATATTTTTTGCTTGTTCGAATTTGCGAATTAAGTTTATCTTAATATTCAAGCCTAATTAAAATTACACAACTGATAGGAGAGAAATATGAAACGACTTTTGTCAGCTTTATTTCTGACAACAATTTTTGTCGCAATATCGCTAGCCCAAACGCCGACCGGTCGCCTTCTCGGTGTCATATCCGGTCCCGACGGCGTTCTGCCGAATGCCACTATAACAGTAACTTTTAACCAAACCGGCAAAGTCCAAACTATCGTATCGGACGGCGGCGGTGCATTCAGTCTGGCACAACTCGAACCGGGCAATTATACGGTTAATGTAACAGCTTCCGGCTTCAAAACTTTCGTAGCCAACGAAGTCAAAATTGACATCGGACGAGAGTATAACTTAACGCCGGTTCTGGAACTCGGCAGCGTTCAGGAGACCGTAACGGTAACGGCAGGTGCAGATGTTTTGACCTCTACCAGCGCACAAGTTACCAACACGGTCAGTCCGCAACAAATTTTGTCACTTCCGCTGATTACGCGCAACCCGCTTAACTTGACGACGCTTCAGGCAGGAACGGCAAGTAATCCGTTTCAGGGAACGTCCATTAACGGAATGCGAACTACGCAGACCAACATTACCCGCGACGGTATCAGCATCAACGATGCTTTTATTCGCACCAATGCAACAGATTTCGCTCCCGGCAGACCTTCGGTTGACGATACGGGTGAATTCACGATTTCAACTACTAACCAAGAAGCTGATTTAGGTTCCGGCGGGGCGCAGATTATTCTCGTTACCCCACGCGGAACGCAGGATTTTCACGGCGCATTATTTGCTTACAATAGAAACTCGGAATTTGCCGCCAATAACTTTTTCAGTAATCGTGCGGGAAGATTCATGGCGACCGATACTGCCGTTATTCGAGGACTAGCAAAAGTCGGAGATTTAAGAAATCCCCGTCCGTTCCGCAATCGCAATCAATATGGCGGGAAAATAGGCGGAGCTTTTCCGGTTTTTAATTTCGGAGAAGGCGGACCGGTGTTTGAGAAAAACAAAGGTTTTTTCTTTTTCGCGTATGAGAAAGTGAAAGATCCTATTTCCACTCTTACGGCGACTCCGCGCACCATCTTAACTCCTTCGGCACGAGCCGGAACTTTAACTTTCAATCGCACGACAGAAGGCAGCCCGATAACCAGCGGACAGATTATCTGCCCAAGTGGTGCTTTAGGTAGTATTTGTACCGTTCCGAATATTCTGTCGTTTGCCCAATCACAAGGATTTACCGGAATTCCGTCAACCATTGACCCGATAATTTTGTCGAGAGTTCTGTCGAGACTTCCAACTCAAGGCAATGCAACAGGAGTCGGTGACTCACTCAACACGACAGGGTTTAACTTAAACCGACAATCAGACCAAAAACTTGATACTTACACGACCAGAGTTGATGTGGACGCAACTGATAAAGACAGTTTTAATGGTGTTTTCAGTTACAACTCTGAACTCAACCTTCGTCCCGACGTTGATCCTGCTGGATTTAGCGCGAGTCCCGACGTTGTTCAAACTTCGAAGAACAAAACGCTATCTTTAACTTATCGTCGAATTATTTCCGACAACATTGTCAATGAAGCACGTTACGGTATTTTCACTAGTGAAGTTCCGTTTGCTCGGGTTAGTGACCGTCCAGCTTTTTTTCTTGGAACCGCGTCAACAACAAACGATACTCTGTTGTCAGGCTTAATCAGCAATCCCGACAACATATTTTTAGATCAGGGACGCAACAACAAAACCTTTACAATAGCGGATAACCTCAACGTAATTGCGGGGAAACATTCCTTAAAGTTTGGCGGACAATTTCAGAAGTATAAGATCAATTCTTATAACGACGTGCAAATTATTCCGAACTACGTGATCGGAACCAGTTCGGCTACCGAACTTACAACAACCAGTTTTGCCAGTGCCGGCATCAATTCTACTCAATTGCTAACTGCTAATAGATTATTAGCTTTGCTGGGCGGTCTAGTGAATGGTGCGACGCAGAGGTTCAACACCACCAGTCCGACATCCGGTTTTCAAAGAGAGAGAAATTTCTCACCTTTTCGAAATACTAATGCTGCAATTTATGCGGCGGACAGATGGGCAGTTGCGCGCGGACTTACCATATCGCTCGGACTGCGTTATGAACTGTTTCCGGCATTGAAGCTGAATAACGGTTTGTCAGTTGAGCCGGTTATTGCCGATGCAAACAATCCGGCGGCTTCGCTGCTTGCCGGAAACGGAGCTTTTAACGTCATCGGCACTAACGCCGGCAAAAAGTTCCTTTACTACAAAACCGATTATAATAACTTTGCGCCTTCTATCGGAATCGCTTACTCGCCGCGCTTTGAATCAGGTATCGGAAGATTTCTGCTTGGCGGCGAAGGCAAATCGGTTATCCGCGGCGGTTACAGTCACATTTATGGTAATGATTCAATTATTACATCGCTTAACGGAACACTTGCGACCAATGTCGGACTCGGTGCGGCAACTAATCAAGGAGTTACTGCAGGTCCGAATCCAACGACATTACTGAATGATCGTCTCAGCGGCAATTTGACACAAGTCGGTCTGCCCGCATTTACTCCATTGCCGCGTTCCTTCCTGCAAAATAATACTGCTGCTCAAGGTAATTTTGGTCAAGCTAACGCTGTTGATCCGAATCTGCAAATTCCGCTGGTCGAACAATACAGTTTCGGAATACAGCGTGAATTTTTCGGTAACACGGCGTTTGAAATTCGCTATGTCGGAACCCGCAGCAAAAACTTAGCGCGAGGTGTTGATCTTAACCAAATTGATATTGTCCGCAATGGATTCTTAGGCGATTTTCAAAGAGCGCAGGGAAATCTTGCAATCAACACTACCGAGCGTAATAGGAGAATTAACGCTTTAATAGCGTCAGGACAAACTCCGGCTGCGGCTACTGCTGCCATTAATGCACAACTTCCATCAAGTGCCGCCTTTAATAATACGTTAGCCGGCAGTGTTGCGCTGACTGTGATCCCATTGATTAATACTTTGTCTGGAAGCAATGGCGGAATTGGCACGGCAGGTGCGGGTTCAGCAATAAATGCGACGGTTCTTTCAAATATTCAGAACGGTACGGTGGCTGATTTGGCACAGTTCTACATTACCCAGGGAGTGAATAATCATCCAACGCTTCTTTCGCCGAATGATATTCCGCGAGTTAAATTCTATCAGAATCCTAACATCGGACAGATTGAACTTTTCACCAACGACGGTTCATATAACTACAACGCATTGCAGCTTGAAATTCGTCGTCGTTTTTCGCAAGGCTTGTATTTTCAGGCGAATTATACCTTCTCGAAAAATCTGACCAACACAGTTGGGACAAGTCAGGGACTGTTCGAGCCTTTCCTGCAAAATCAAAATCGGGAGTTAGACAACCAACGCGCCGACTTTGATCAAACACACGTCTTTAACTTCAACGGTATTTATCAACTGCCGTTCGGTAAAGGCAAAATGTTTTTGAATCAGGGCGGCATCGTTGATAAGGTCTTTGGAGGTTTTGAACTTTCGGGACTGTTGCAAACCTCAACGGGCGCACCAATTAGCTTCACAGATAATCGAGGAACATTAAATCGCGGAGTGCGTTCGGGAAGACAAACGGCATTTAGCAGTCTGACGAATGAACAGCTTCGTGCTTTGTCAGGGGTTTTTGAAGCGAATGGAAGGATTTATTTTATAAATCCTTCCGTCATCAACACCAACGGTGCGGGGACGGGCGGATATGTTAATCCGGCAAATACTAATGCTGTTTTTGACGGGCAAGTGTTTTTTAACGTCGCTCCCGGTCAAACCGGAAACGTGGCGCGAACGCTTATCAACGGTCCAAAAAACTTCAACGTGAATGCGGCTCTTCTGAAAAACATTAGATTTACCGAATCAATTCGAGTTCAGTTAAGAGTGGAAGCGTTTAATTTGTTCAACAGTGTGAATTTCTTCAACAATGTCCAACTTGCAAATGTCAACAGCACATCATTCGGACAAATTACTTCGTCTGCGGCTGCTCGTCAAATGCAGTTTGCGGCTCGGTTTGAGTTTTAATTGAGGATTTAGTTTGCTTTTATAAGGCGTTGTCTTTAACCGGATAACGCCTTATTTTTGTTTTGTAATCAAACATCCTGTATATTTTCATAACTTATGGCGAAAAAAGGTTCGGTTCTCGTCTGCGATGACGAAGAGATTATGCGCGATGTTTTGGAGACGATT
>JAYVGL010000118.1:0-24381 GCA_043772175.1 Pyrinomonadaceae bacterium
TCTCGAACGCTTTAATCCGGCGATGGTCGCGCTGCGTCCGCACGTTGATAATCCGCTTTATTTCGAGATTCACCGCGTTTCGCCGTTTCCGAATCGCAGCTTGGATGTTGATGTCGTGCTGGACGTGATGATTCACGATCTGGATGCGATTCAGTGGCTCGTCGGGCAGAATGTGAAAGTTTCCGAAATTCGCGCCGTCGGCATTCCGGTTATCAGCGATAAAGTTGACGCGGCGAATGCTCGAATCGAGTTTGAAAACGGCGCGGTCGCCAATATCACGGCTTCGAGAATCGGAACGGAAAAGATTCGCAAAACACGCTTCTATCAAACGAATTCCTACGTCGTGCTTGATTACGGGGCAAAATTCGCGTCCGTCACGTCGCTCGCGCCGAACGCGATCCATCCGCTTTTGGGAATTTCGGTGAATCGCCTGGAAATCGCTGATGTCGAACCGCTCCGCGCCGAAATCTTGGCTTTTTTAGATTGTGTCATCAACAATAAAACGCCGCCGATTACCGCCGCTGACGGTCGCCGCGCATTAAGTTTGGCGTTAGGAGTTTTAGATAAAATTGAAGTGCATCGCAGTCGTTTGAATGTTTAAATTATGGCGGAACTATTTCTGGTTGCACAAGAAACAATCAATGTTGGAGAAGAAAAAAGCATCTTTGGAGAATCGCACAAAGGACGCTTTGCGACCGTTTTTGAAGATGACGGCGAAACCGGATATTTTTATGCGCTGGATGCTGAGAAATCCGATAACCAAATCTGCGATGCCGTGCATATTTACAATATAAAAGATGTTGTTGATAAAGATATTCCGTCGAAAATCGAAATCGTTTGGTCTGAAGACGGCTTAAAATCCGCACTTTTGATCAACGACTTTCCTCACGCGGTTTTTGACTTTTCTGCTCAACGCGGTTACTGCCGCACAAATTTTCCGCCGTCAGATGAAAATTGGACAAAATTTGAACACGAATGGACGGACGAAGCATTTGAACTTTTTAAATGAAAAGCGAGAAGATTTCCGAATTTCTACAAACACGAATTGACGCGAAAGATTTCCCGTCAGCCGTCTATCTCGTCGCGGAAAAGGGCGAGGTCGTGTTCACCGACGCGCTCGGTTTCGCCGTCGTCGAACCGGAAAGAATCGCGGCGAATTTAGAGACGATTTACGATTTGGCGAGTTTGACGAAGGCTTTGGTAACGGGCTTACTGTGCGCGAAATTAATCGAACGCGAAGAATTGAGTTTGTCCGATAAAACTTATAAATACTCCGAATTTTTCTACACGAAAGACAAACAAGAGATTACAACTCAAAATCTTTTGTCGCACAGTTCGGGCTTTGAGGCTTGGAAACCACTCTATTTAATTACGAATTCCAATGATTCCTATTTGTTTAATATAATTGCGGAATTCCCGAATGAATGTTCTGTTAATTCAAAAGTTGTTTACAGCGATTTGAATTACATCACGTTCGGCTTGATTCTCGAAAGAATCTACGAGAAATCACTCGGCGAAATTGCGCGGACGGAAATATTTGAGCCGTTAAATTTGAAAAATACTTCTTACAATCCGCCGTCCGAACTGCAAAAAAGAATCGCGGCGAGCGAAATGGGAAACGAGTTTGAAAAGCAAACTTGCCTCGAACAAGGCTACGAAATTCGCAATCATCAATCCGCATTCCGCACTCGAATGATTTGGGGCGAAGTTCACGACGGAAACGCTTATTTTATGAAAGGAGTTTCGGGACACGCCGGACTTTTTTCGACGGCGTTTGAGACGTTTAAGATCGCGCAACAGTTTTTGGCGAATCAGACGACTTTGCTGAAGCCGGAAACGTGCAAATTGTTTCGCACCAATTTCACGCCGAATTTGAACGAAGCGCGTTCGATTGGATTTCAACTCGCGGAAACGAAAGATTCGACGGCGAGTTCGGCTTTGTCGAAAGACAGTTTCGGACACCTCGGCTTTACCGGCACGAGTCTATGGATCGAGCCGGAAAGCGAACGGATATTTATTCTGCTGACCAACCGCACACACGCCCGCGAATTGCCGTTTGCCAATATCAATGCGACGCGCCGCCGATTTCACGAATTAGCGGCGGCAATGTTGAACGAAAGATAATTCTAAAGTTTAATTTAGCTCCATCGGAGCGGAATGTTGGTAATATGTGATCGGAAAACCTCAACGAGTTCCGTAAGAACGACATAAAACTATATTGTTCCTACGGAACTCGAAACTGCTGAGGACGCTAAAATCTACCAACATTCCGCTCCGATGGAGCTGAAAGCCGTCATTGCCGCGCTACATCGCAAAACACGCGCCTGACAAACACTCGGCTCCGATAAAGCTAGAACTCCGCCTCGCGCTTCTGATTCGCCGATTATTCGCGGACATCTAAAAACACTCGCCGACAATCAAAAAAACGCTCTTCCCGACACCGCCGAGAATTGTTTGGAGAATAAAAAAGTTATGAAAAGATACGCCGTTATTCTAGTGTGTTTGGGTTTGTTTAGCCTGACTTTGACCGCCCAGGTTTCGCGTTCGACGCGCCCGCGTGTCGTGCCGAATCCCGCGCCGCCGACCGATTCGCCGACGCGACCTGCGACGAAACTGCCGCCGACTTTGAAGGGCGATATAAAAACCTCTGCGCCGTCGTCCGTTCCGGCGGGCGAAATCGTTGAAGAAGATGACGACGTGATTAAAGTCGAGACCAATCTCGTAACCTTTCCGGTGTCGGTGGTTGACCGCGAAGGCAGATTTATCACGGGTTTGAAAAAGGAAGATTTTCAGATTTTCGAGAACGGCAAACAGCAGCAGATTGACAGCTTCAATTCGGTCGAAGTTCCGTTTACGGTGATTTTGATGCTTGATGTTAGTCCTTCGACCAAGTTTCGGATCGAAGAAATTCAGGAAGCCGCGATCTCTTTTATTGACCAACTGCGAAACACCGATAAAGTGATAGTAATTTCTTTCGATGAAAAGGTGCGCGTTTTGAGTCCGGCGACGAGCAATCGAAACGCTCTCCGAAACGCGATTCAGAGGGCGCGGTTCGGCGACGGCACATCGCTTTACGAAGCGGTTGATTACGTTATCAATCAGGAACTGACGCGGATCGAGGGGCGCAAAGCGGTCGTGTTGTTCACTGATGGCGTGGATACGACTTCGCGGCGGGCGGATTATCAAAGCACGGTTCGCGCCACCGAAGAAACCGAAGCCCTTTTCTTCCCGGTGCGCTACGACACTTCAACGGAAATGGGAGCGGGCGGCGGCGGCGGTAATTTTCCCGCGCCGTATCCGCGACGGCGGCGCGGCGGCGGTTGGGGCGGCATTCTCGGCGACATTTTAAGCGGCGGCAACATCGGTATCAACGGCGGCAATTTTCCGGGCGGCGGCGGCGGAACACGCGCCGAATACGAAACCGGCAAACAATATCTGGAAGCCTTGGCACGCAACAGCGGCGGCAGAAAATTTGAAGCCAATAATAATCTGGAAGCGGCGTTCTCCGCCATCGCCGAAGAATTGCGCCGTCAATACTCGCTCGGCTATTACCCGGAAGTCGTCGGCGCGAAAGGCGAACGCAAAGCCATCCGCGTTCGCGTCAAACGCCCGAATCTGATTGTGCGGGCGAAAAGCAGCTATATCGTCGGCGAAAACGAACGGGCTTCTAAATAACGTCGTATCGCTTCCGATAAATCGGAAACCGAAAGCGTCGGCAAACGGCTTTCGGTTTCCAATCAATCAAGACGACGCATCGCCGCTCCAAAAATTCTCTAAATTGCTTTTCAAGGATTAACGGCGGACGGAACCGGCGCGTCGCCCGCCGCGCCGAATTTTTGAACGACCTGACCGTCCACGCCGCATTGCGGAATATACCAATTGCCTTCGCCGCCGCGATACGCCGCGATTTCCGTGCGTCCGTCGCCGTTGTAGTCGGCAGGCACGAGCGCGTCGGAACTCGCGCCCCATTGACGGAAAGACGACGTGCCGCCCGCGCTGTTCGAGATATACCAAAAATTGTCGGACGGACGAAAAACAGCGAGATCGGTTTTGCCGTCGCCGTCATAATCCGCCGTAACGCGCTTGTCGGTCGCCGCGCCCCAAGTGCGGTAAAGCGTTTGCCCGTTGGAACTTTGCAGAATATACCAGACGGCGTTCGACGGACGAAACACCGCCGCGTCCGCTTTGCCGTCGCCGTCGAAATCGCCGCGCACCGCTTTATCGCCGGTTGTTCCCCAAGCCAGATAAGTCGTCGCGCCGGTCGGATTATTCAAACTGCCGCGATAGTAGAAAAAGTTTTGATTGGCGGCTGCCGTGTTGCGGTAAACCGTCGGGTCGGCTTTGCCGTCGCCGTCCCAGTCGCTGACGACCGCCGGTTCGTCGCCCGTTTGCCCGAACTGCTCGGTGCGAAACGTATTGCTCGACGAATTGAGAATATAAAATGCGGCGACCGACGGGATGCCTTCGCGCCAGACGGCGATGTCGGTTTTGCCGTCGCCGTCATAGTCGGCGGGCGCGAGTTTGTCGGCGGCGATGCCCCATTGCTGCACGGCAAGTCCTTTGGTCGAACGATTTACATACCACGTGCCGTTCGACGGGCGAAAAACGCTCATATCCGCTCGCAAATCGCCGTCGAAATCGTTTTCGGTGCGCGTGAACAACGCGCTATTGCCGTGATACAGAAAAAATCCGCCTTGTCTGCTGATGAGAATATCGGCTTTGCCGTCCGTGTTCGCGTCAATCGTAGCCAGACTATGAGAGAAAGCAAACGCACCGGTGATTGGCAGCGTCAATTCAAAAGCCGTGCCGAAGCCGCCCGCGCCGTTGCCGGGCAAAATCGTGAAATTGGGAACTCCGGCGGTGCTGGTGATGCGCCGGATGGCGAGGTCAACTTTTTTGTCGCGGTTAAAATCGCCGACCGATACATCCGTCGGCTGATTAGTGACGGCGACGGTCGGCTGCGCGGCAAATCCGCCCGCGCCGTTGCCGAGCAGAATTCTGACGACGTTTCCCGTGCTGGCTGCGCTCATCGCCAGATCGGGGAGGCAGTCGCGGTTAAAGTCGGCGGCAACGATTTTATTGGGATTGCCGATGCCGGTAATATTCGGCGCGGCGGTGAAAACGCCCGCGCCATTATTGAGAAATATATTAATCAGAGCCGAATTAGGCGCGGCGACGGCGAGATCGGGTTTGCCGTCAATATTGAAATCGGCGACGATAATATCACTCGCTCCGAATGAAAGAGTATAGGGTGTCGCCGCCGAAAAACCGCCCGTGCCGTTGCCGTTAAAAACCCGCAAATCGTTGCTGTTGCCGAAACCGGCTAAATCGAGATTGCCGTCGCCGTTAAAATCGGCGGACACCATCCCGAAAATACCGCGTTCGGTAGCGAGAAATGTGCCGGTCGGAAAATTGCCCGTGCCGTTGCCGAGACGAATCTGGACTCCGTTACCGATGCCGTCATTCGCCAACGCCAGATCGGGATTACCGTCACGATTAAAATCGCCGATAATGGCAACATTCGGGCTGAGTGCGGTATCAACGATATTAATCGGCGCGGCAAATCCGCCCGCACCATTATTTAAAAAAACGGCAATCGGTCCGACGGTCGTGGTATTGGATTTATTTAACACTACCAAATCGGGAAGACGGTCATTGTTGACATCGCCGACTGCGAGAATCGGTGCTTGCGCCGCGTTGCCGGTCGTGTAATCGTTTTGCTGTTGGATGTTAATAGTTTGCGCTCCGGCGATAATTGCCGCCGCGCCGAAAATCAAAACGAACGAGATGCTTTTGAAAATAGTTTCTTTGGTCTGCATAGTATTTCTCCTTATTACTTAATCTTGAAAAGTTTGCTGCTTGTCTGCGTTACGGCAGATAAGCGGTCGGTGTCGGAATGTCGGTTGACAACCCGAATGACACGCTTCGAGTGCCGCTAGTGCTTTGTTGGATATGCCAGATTCCGTCACGATAAACGGCGACATTGGCGCGTCCGTCGCCGTCGTAATCGGCGGAAACGGGTTTATCGGTCGAATTTCCCCAATGAAAACCGCTCGCCGAATTGCTCGCGCTGCCCAAAACATACCAATTGCTTTCGGACGGACGAAAGACCGAAATGTCGCCCGCGCCGTCGCGGTCGTAGTCAAAATCAGCGGCGGTATCGCCGATGTAGCGGGCAATGGCGAAACGTCTGGTTCCGGGACTTGCGACATCGCTTTCACCGGCAGCCACGATTCTGCCGTTTAATCGAATCGCCACGGCAATAGATACTTTCGGCACTGCCGCCCAAATCCGTGGTGACAACCCCTCCGATTCCCCAGCGGCTGTCGAGCGAACCGTTCGGGTTATAATGAACGGCGGCGAAATTATTATTGGTTCCGTTCTGGCTTTTACCGCCGCCGACGATTTTCCCGTTGGCTTGAATAGCAACTGATCTGGGAACGTCAAACGAATTGCCGTTGCCAACCGGTGTCACGACCAGATCGCTGCCGCCGAATGTCGTATCTAACGAGCCGTTGCCGTTATAGCAGACGACCCAAAAATCACAGCCTGCGCTATTGCCGGTAAAACTGCTGCACGCCGCGACAATCCGACCGTTCGTTTGGACGGCGACCGAAACCTGTTCGACATTGGTTCCGACGGTCGTCAGTTGCCGCGTCGGTTCCGGGATAACGAGATTGCCGTCGCCGTCGAGCGCGACGGACTGATTATTGGCGGGCAAATTGTTGGCGACGGGGTTGTCAATTTTGACGCTGCCGACGAAAGCCTCCAGTTTCGGCAAATAAGACTGCTCGTTAAAAACGCCGAGAACGCTGACGGTTTTTCCGTCGCCGCTGAAAACGCTCAGAAACGCGAGATCTTTGCCGCCGCCGTCCATTTCCGCCGCCGCCGCGCCCGCCGTCATCGTCCATTCGCCGTCAATTTGCGTTTCGGTCGTCGGATTAGCTTCGACTTTGAGATTGGAAAACACCAATCTTTTCCATTCCCGCGTAAAATCCCTTGCCGGATTTCCCGTGCCGTCGGTCGCTCCGTAAAGCGTGATGATGCAGAATCCGCCGGTCTCTTGATTGATTTCGCTAAATCCGACGACGTTTTCCTTCGGCGTTTTCGCCCAGCCTTTCGGTGCGGCGTAGCTGACGATGCCGAGTTTTTCCGCTTGGCACGAGACTGTCGGCGCGGCGCACGAATAAAATATCGCGGCGACGAACAAACTTAAAATCAATTTAAATATTTTCATAATATTTTCTCCCGGCAATTTTTTACGGTTCAGCCGTAAAATTCACGTTTTCGGTGTCTTCTAAAATCGTCAAAGCCTGCGTGTTATTGATAAATTGATACTGTCTGTGGTTGACGCTGAAGATATAAAATTGACCGGAGGCGACATCATCGAAACGGTATTTCCCGAACCAATCGGTCGCGGCGGAGCGCGTCGTGCCGGAGATGTCGGTCAAAGTTACACGCGCTCTGAAAATGCCTTTGCCGCTCGAGTGCGAAACGCGCCCGCTGACGACTGCCATCGCCGCCGTCGGCGCAAAAAAGCCTTGCCAGAAACCGCCGCGCACACCAAACGCGCCGCCCGTCGAATTGGTTCCGGCGAGCGTCTGACCGCCGGTTCCGGTCAAATCGAAACTGCCGCCGATGCTGTTTCCGTCGCCGTTTGAAATGACCGATTGGGTGATTTCAAAAGTGCCGCCCGTCTGCGCCGAAATGATCGGGGAGAGACACGCGCAAAAGATCAGTGAAGCAAGTGTTTTTCGATAATTTTTCATAATCGTTGCTCTTTTTCAGGTCGGAACCGACGGCGACGGCGGATTTTGATGTCAATCAACGCAGATTTCAAATTCAAAGTTCCAAATTGAAAATTAAGCCGAACCTGCAACACCTTTACTAATCGTCGCCGCCGTTTCCGACTCGTTTCGCGCCCGGTGCGCGAATATTTTGCCGCGCCGAATCTATGGAAACGCGGGCGAAAGTCTGGTCGCATTGCCGCCGTTCGAGACCCACATATTCGCACCGTCGAAAGGAAACGTGCCGAGATTTACGCCGTCGGCTGTTCGCAGTTTTGTAATATTGCTGCTGCCGCCGTTCGATACCCAGATATTTGTGCCGTCAAAAGCGATTTCGGAAGGACTCGTGCCGACTGGAAATGAGCCGATATTTGCGCCGTCGCTCGTTCGCACTTTGACGACTCTGCCGACGGAAATAAGATTCACGATCCAAATATTCGCGCCGTCGAAGGCGAGACTAATCGGCAAAGAGCCGACGGGAAACGTGCCGAGATTCGCGCCGTCGCTGACTCTCAGCTTGACGACGCTTGCGCCGCCCGCAATTGCGACCCACATATTCGCGCCGTCAAACGCGGCTCCGCGCGGATTCGTGCCGGCGGCAAAATCCTTCTGCCCGCGTAATAAATCCCAGCGCAAGGAACCGAGCAAAGTTAAATTTGAAACAGGCGCGGCAATTGCGTCGGGCGCGAGCTTTGCCGCCGTTACCGAAGCGTCGGCGAGTTTCGCCGTCGTGATCGAACCGTTGGCGACCGTCGCGTTGACATTCGTTAAACCCGAACCGTTGCCGGACAGCGTTCCGCTGAAAGTTTTATTGCCCGCGACGGTTTGATCGGTCGTTAAATCAACGTAATTCTTCGTCGTCGAACCCGTTCCGCCGTTGGTGATCGGCACGACTCCGCTGATGTTCATCGCCGTTCCTGCGTTGATCGCGTTATTAACGATTCCCGTAACTTTCGCGCCGTCAATCGCAATAATTTGAGCGTCCGTGATGCACGGATTACAGGCGTTGGAAAGTTCGTCGGCGACCGTTGCGCTTAGAGTTTTGATCGAAA
This sequence comes from Pyrinomonadaceae bacterium, assembly GCA_043772175.1. GTDB lineage: Bacteria > Acidobacteriota > Blastocatellia > Pyrinomonadales > Pyrinomonadaceae. The sequence continues at coordinate 8,840 of JAYVGL010000118.1, forward strand.
ACGGCGCACTCGTCAGCGGCTGGCGCGGCGCGAGTGTGGTGAACGCGCCGGTACTTGCGCCTTGTCGCACTGCGATTTCCAGAAAACGCGCCGCGCCCGTCGCAAAAGACGACGCGCCGAAATTGAGATTGACGGTAAAAATGCCCGCCGTGACGTGCGCGTCATCGCGCACGACATCCGCGCCGATCTGCGTTCCGCCGGAAACCGAATCGTAGAGTTTGAACGTGAAATCGTATTGCGCCGTCGCCGCGAATCCGCCGTCGTTCAGTTTGCCCTGATAGGTAAAATTAGTGGTTTGCGCCGATGCGATGCCGCACGCCGCAAAGAATATTACTGAAATCAACCGGATTAGTCTTCGCATTTTTACGCTCCGAATTTTGTTTTGAAATTTGTCTCCATCTAAATACGCGCAGTTCGGTGAGCAATCGGCTCACAACCTGAAAATCCTACGCCGCCGCGATTTTAGAATCAGGAATCGTCCGTTGCAGCCGTTTTTCTGTAATCGGTCAGCGAGTTCAGACAAATTAAAACGAGGTCGGTTTCGACGAAATGAACCGCGCCGGTCTCGACGAGGCGATAAATTTCGCGCTCGGTTGAAGGCGTTAAAACTGCCGCAATGGGCGGCGTTGCCGTCTCGACCGGCGATTGGCGGGGCGGGCAAAAGGCTTCAAATTGCTCGCTTCGGCGGCGGTCGCCGCCGACTTCGCCGGGTTCGATTTCGATCACGGTCGGGCGGCGCGTCTGGTTTTTCTTGTTTTCCCGGCGGTTCGGCGTTACAATCCGACTGATCCTTTTCAAATGAAATTCGGCTGCCGCGTAGTCTTCACCAGATTTATCTAAAAAAGTTTTAAATTTCCTCAGGTATTATTTGGATATTTATTCGATCATACCGAAACGCTTGTTAGAGGCTTCGGCAAAAAATCGGTTTCCGAGTCCGTCAGAAAGCTATGAGCGAAGTAACCGCCCTTTTCGAGCGATACACCAACGGCAACCGCGAAGTTTTAGACGAACTGCTGCCGCTGGTTTATGACGAACTGCGTCGTTTGGCGCATAATTATCTGCGCCGCGAACGCCGCGAACACACTCTGCAAACCACCGCGCTCGTCCACGAAGCGTATATGAAACTGATTGATCAACGCTCGGTTGACTGGAAAAACCGCGCTCAGTTCTTCGCGCTGTCGGCACAGGCGATGCGGCGGATTTTGATTGACAACGCCCGCCAGCACATCTCGGAAAAACGCGGCAAAGGCGAAAAGATCTCACTGGACGACGCGCCGGAAATCTCGGTCGAAACCGACGAAAATCTCATCGCGCTCGATTTGGCTTTGCAGGAACTCGAACAACTTGACGCTAAACAAAGCAAAATAATCGAACTCAGATATTTCGGCGGATTGACGATTGAGGAAACGGCGGAAGTGATGAAAACTTCCCCGGCGACCGTCAAACGCGAATGGACTTTTGCGCGGGCGTGGCTTTATCAAAAGCTGTCGGAGCCGTCGGCGTGAGCGGGATTCGGGATTCAGGATTGAAGATTCAGGATTTAGGATTTGGGATTTAGGATTCAAGAATTAAGCTGAGATAATCTTGAATCCTAAATCCTGAATTCTGTTGAGCCGATTTCCTCTCCGATTGCGCGTAGATAAATAAGGCTAGCTATGGATGCGGCGCATTGGGAAAAATTAAAAGACTATTTTAATCAGGCGATTGATTTGCCCGCCGGCGAACGCACGTCTTTTTTAGAGAGCTGCGATGAAGATTTACGAAATCAAATAGAAAACTTGATCGAAGCGCACGAACACGCGGGCGAATTTATCGCCGAACCCGCGATGGTCGAAATTGGTTTGGCTGACGATACGGACACGAATATCGGCAGACTCATTGACGGTTACGAACTCCTCAGTGAAATCGGGCAGGGCGGAATGGGCGCGGTTTACCTGGCGAAACACACGGGCGAATCGTTCACGCAAAACGTCGCCGTCAAACTCGTCAAACGCGGAATGGACACCGCCGCCGTTTTGAAGCGTTTCGTGATGGAACGCCAGATTCTCGCCAATCTCGATCATCCGAATATCGCCCGCCTGCTCGATGTCGGCACGACGGAAGACGGTTTGCCGTATTTCGTGATGGAATATATCGAAGGCTTGCCGGTAACGAAATTTTGCGACGCGAATTCTTTTTCGACCGAAGAAAGATTGAAACTTTTCTGCCGTATCTGCGCCGCCGTCCAATACGCGCACCAAAATCTCGTTGTTCACCGCGACATCAAACCTTCGAATATACTGGTCACGGAAGACGAAACTCCGAAGCTGCTCGACTTCGGAATTGCCAAACTTTTGAATCCCGATTGGTCGGTTGAAACGGCGGAAGCGACCGCGACGATGATGCGTCTGCTCACGCCGGAATATGCTTCACCCGAACAATTGCGCGGCGCGAACATCACGACAGCGAGCGATGTTTATTCGCTCGGCGTAGTTTTATACGAACTCTTGAGCGGGCGACGACCGTTTGTAATCGAAAACGATTCGCGGGAAGAATTTATTCAGGCGATTCTGACGAAAGAGCCGGTTCGTCCGTCGGCGGTTTCAAATTCCAAATTCCAAATTCCAGATTCCGAAAACGAAACTTCGTCGAACGGCGAACAATACACAGCTAATAAAAAGCCGCTTGCCAATCCGAAATCCAAAATCCAAAATCTAAAATCATTAAAAGGAGATTTGGACAACATCATCTTAAAAGCCCTTCGCAAAGAACCCGAACGGCGTTACGCTTCGGTGCAGGAATTTTCCGAAGACATTCGCCGCCATCTCGTCGGTTTGCCGGTGTCGGCGACGGCGGACACGGCTTCGTATCGTCTCCGCAAATTCGGCAGAAGGCATCGCGCCGGCGTTTTAGTCGGCGGATTGGTTGCCTTGCTGCTTTTGACGGCGACGGCGATTACCGCCTGGCAGTCCGTCGCTGCCAAACGCGAACGCGACCGCGCCGAACAGCGTTTTAATCAAGTCCGCGAGTTGGCACACACCGTTTTGTTCGATTATCACGACCAGATCAAGAATCTGCCGGGAGCGACCGCCGTGCGCGAAAAGCTCGTTACCGATTCGCTCAGATACCTCGACAATCTGGCGCAGGAAAGCGATGATTCGCCGGATTTACAGCGCGAAATCGTCGGCGCGTTTCGTAAAGTCGGCGATATTCAGGGCAGCGGCGACGCAACGAATCTCGGCAAAACCGACGCGGCATTGACCAGCTACCGCAAGGCTCTGGAAATTCAGAGCAAGCTCGCCGCCGAAAATCCGTCGAACGTCGAAGATCAAAAAATGCTGGCGCATCTCTATCTCGATGTCGGACTTCAAATTTTTAAAACGGGCGATTTGCCGGAAACGGAAAATTTTTACCGGAAAGCCCTGGATATTTTTTCAAATGTGCGAAAAAGTCAGCCGGACGGATTTCAAACGGAAATTGATTTAGCGAAAGTCTGGTGGTATCTGGCAATGGTTTCGAGTGCCAAGAATGACTTTGACGGCGCGTTGGAAAATTATCGTCAGGCACTCGAAATTTACCGGAAAATCGTGGCTGCCGATGCGTCGGACAAAAAACAGCGACGTAATCTCGCGCTGACTTATAAAAACACGGGGGCGATTTTGCAGCTCAAACACGAATTGGCGCAGGCGTTGGAGCTTTTTCAGAAGGCTTTGATGCTCGACGCGGAAAGCGCGGCGGCTGACGAAAACGACGTTTTAGCGCAGCTCGATTTATCTTTCACGCTCGGCTCTCTGGGTTCGATTTTGCGCGATATGAAAAATTACGAGGAATCGGTCGAAAATTATCGAAAGGCTTTGGCGATTCGCCAGAAAGTCTTCGCGGCGGACGGGAAAAACGTCATCGCGCAAACGGCAGTCGCCCGCGCTCAAAAGGAAATCGGCATCACGCTAATGCATTTGGCACGAAACGAAGAAGCTCAAAAAAGTCTCGAACAAGCCGTTTCCGGTTATGAAAATTTAGCCGCCGCCGATTCGAACAACGCGAGTAAAAAAACTTCGCTGGCGGAAACTCTAACCGCGCTCGGCAACGGCTTTTTCCAAACCGGCAATTTCAGCGCGGCGGCGGAGAAAGCGCACCGGGCGGCGGTGATTTACGCCGATCTGTCGGCGAACAATAAAAATTTCGCGCTCGCCAAAAGCAATGTCGCCGACACTCATCAGACGCTCGCCAAAATTTTGCTGAAACAAAAAGATGCCGCCGGTGCATTGGAAAATTACCGGCAAGCCTTGGCGATTCTCGAAACCGGCTCCGCGCCGGACAAAACGCCCGAAGAATGGACGCGAACGGCGGAAATTTACGAGGGCATCGCCGACGCAAGTATTTCGACGCGCCGCGATGCCGAAAGTTTGACCGAAGCCAAAGCCGCTTATCAAAAAAGTTTAGACATTTGGCAGGATTTGAGGCAACAAGGAAAATTGCTGCCTGGAAACAGCGAAAACCTCAATCAAGTCTTACAGAAACTTGAGAAGTGTGAAACGACTCCGGCAAAACTTCACAACTAATTTATGTTCGGTTTGGAGAGCAGGCGGTTTGCCCGCGCTCCCGATTTTAAGCCCGCGTGAAGATTTTTAATTCCGGCTTCATCGCTTCAATCGAAATCTGCCGGGCGACTTCTTCCGCCGCCGCTTTGAACGCGATTGCCTGCGGCGATTCGGGGTTCGAGATAACGACCGGAACGCCTTTGTCGCCGCCTTCCCGAACTTCCATTCCGAGCGGAACTTCGCCCAAAAGTCTGATGTTAAATTGATCGGCGAGTTTTTGTCCGCCGCCGCTGCCGAAAATATCGTAGCGTTTTTCGGGCATATCGGGCGGAATAAAATACGACATATTTTCGATGATGCCGAGAACGGGAATCGAAACCTGCTCGAACATCGCGTAGGCGCGGCGCACGTCGGCGAGCGAAACCGCCTGCGGAGTCGTTACCAGAATTGCGCCCTGAACGGGAACTAATTGCGCCAAAGACAACTGCACGTCGCCCGTTCCCGGCGGCATATCAACGATTAAATAATCCAGTTCGCCCCAATCAACATCGGTTAAAAATTGACGAACGACACCGTGCAGCATCGGACCGCGCAGAATCATCGGCTTGTCGGGCGGAACCAAAACCGCCATCGAAATAATTTTCACGCCGTGCGCTTCGAGCGGAATAAGCTGACCTTTCGCCGAAACCTGCGGTTGAATCGCGCTGATGCCAAGCATCAAAGGCACGTTCGGACCGTAAACGTCCGCGTCCATCAAACCGACCTTCGCGCCGTCCATAGCTAATGAAACGGCGATGTTAACGGCGACGGTCGTTTTGCCGACACCGCCTTTTCCGCTAGAGACCGCGATGATATTTTTTACGCCGGGAAGCGCGATATTATTCGCCACGCCGCGACCTTGCGGAACTTCCGCGTCCATCGTCACCGCAACATTTGTTACGCCTTCGATTGCGCCGACGAGTTTTTTCGCATCAATCTCAAACGCTTCTTTGACCGGACAAGCCGGAGTCGTCAAAACGATGCGGAAAGAGACATCGCCGCCTTCGATTTTCAAATCTTTAACGAAGCCGAGCGTTACGATGTCTTTGTGTAAATCGGGGTCAACGATTTGGCTTAACGCCTGTAAAACACTTTGTTCTGATGTTTGGTTCATAAAATTTAGTTTTAAAAGTTAAGAGCGCAAAAGCATTTTCAACGTCTCAATCCGCGATTCCGGGTTGCCGAAATCTTCGCGGTAATCTTCAAAACTCAGATTGATAACGTGATGCGCTTCTTCGCGGGAATAGATGTGCGTTACTTCGAGTTCACGCGGCGCGTCGTTCGGAAGTTGTTTATAACTCAAAAAATAATGCGCCAGCCGTTCGATAATCCCGCTCGGACAATCGCCGATTTCGTTGAAATGCCCGAACGCCGCGTCGTTTTCCAAGACGGCGATAATTTTATCGTCCGCCTCGCCGTGATCGAGCAGACGCAAGCCGCCGATGGGTTTCGTGTTGGCGAAAAAGTTGCTGCTCATAATCGTTTTTTCCGTCAAAATACAAATATCGAGCGGATCGCCGTCGCCGACTACGTTTTCGCGCCCGGTCTTTTCCATACAAAATTCGGCAATGCGCGCTCCGCAATAAGTTTGCGGAACGAAGCCGTAAAGCGTCGGGCAGAGCGAAGAGTATTTGTGCGGTCGGTCGAGCCGCAGATGTCCCGAAGGTTTGTCGAGTTCATATTTCACGACATCGCGCGGCACGATTTCGACGTAGGTGTTGACGAGGTGCGGCGCGGTTTCGCCCGCCGACACGCCGTGCCACGGATGCGATTGGAACATCAGGGACAAAAGCGTGTTTAAATCCTGTTTTTCCATAGACTCTTATTTCACAATAAACGCGCCGATAAATCAAAACGACTTTTATAAGCATCCGGCTTGAGACGCGGCAGACAATCTAATATCATCAAACTCGCGTCGCCGAAAAGATCGGTCGGCGGAACCAGGAAAGGGAATCTCGATGAAATTGAAATTGTTGTTCTTAATAGTTTTAGCCGTTTCGCCTCTGAGCATTGCGGCGCAGAAAAATAAAATCGTCGGCTATCGGCACAAAGGCGTGGTTTTCGGCGCAACTCTGCCGAACGGCGCAAAGGATTTGGGCGGCGGTTTGCTGACGGATGAAAATTACGGCGTAACGCGATTTTCCAAAGGCGGCAAATTTATGTTGTGGCTCGAAAAACTCACCTCAAGGGATAATGACGGCATCCCGAACTGGGAAGTCAGAGACGTTTTGACGCTCGACAAACTGAAAAAGAATCAGGAATTTTTGTTTTCATACAGTTCCGATTGTCTGCAAAACAACAAAAAAAATCTCGACCTGATCGTGCTGGCGGAACTCGTTCCGAAAACGAAAACCTACAAAGTCATCCGCGCCTGGAAAGCGCACACGGCGAAGGAAAAATTTGAAAAAACGTCAATCAAGAAAATTAAATGCAGCGTCTCCGTCGAGCCGTAAAACATTATGAGCAAAATACATTTCTACGGCTTGCCGAACTGCACGACTTGTCAAAAAGCCCTGCGCCGTCTCGATTATCACCGGGTTGACGACATCGAGAAACGCAACATCAAAGACGAACCGCTGAGTCGCGCCGAAATCGAAAAACTGGCGAAGATGCTCGGCGGCGCGGAAAATCTTTTCTCGCGCCGTTCGGTCAAATACCGCGAACTCGGATTGAAAGACAAAACGCTGTCCGAAGACGAAATGCTCGATTTGATGGCGGACGAATATACTTTTCTCAAACGCCCGGTGCTGGTCGCTGGGAAAACGGCGATTGCCGGATTTTTCGAGAAGGAATACGACGCATTTTTCACGGCGGCAAATTAAAAACCTTGAGAGGCTCAACGCAGGCAAACAACAAATAAACTTATAATTCAACCCGAATTTATGGTTCGTTCCGCTCGTCAGTGCCGCCTGAATTTCACCGCCCCGAAACATCTCCGAAGTCTTTAAAAACTTTTCTTCGCCGGAATTCGTTCGCCTTCGGAACATTTAGCAAATCCGATATTGTAATTTTACGGCAATATGCTGTCTAATCGTTTTCTTGAATGTCTAATTTGATTTAGATTAAATCTTAAAATCTGCGACGATGCGACGAATTTATTTACAGAAAGCCAAATCACAAGTTGCCCGCGCCGACACGATTCGCAATATCAATCGGCAGATCGTTCTCAACTACGTCCGCGACCGCGAGCCGATCTCCCGCGCCGAAATCGCCCGCGAAACCGCGCTTCAGCGTTCGACGGTTTCTTCCATCGTTAATTCTTTAGTCGAAGACGGCTTCGTTGAAGAAACCGGCGCGGGCGAATCGAGCGGCGGACGCAAACCGACGATGTTAAAGCTGCGAACCGACGAAGCCGTCGCCGTCGCCGTGGACATTACGCCATCCGTCATCAACATCGCCACCGCCAATCTCGCCGGACATATTATTCAATTGGAAACTTTTCCGACTTCGCCCGACCGCTCGAAAAACTTTCGTAAAATCGTGGATAAACTCGCCGCCATCAAAGCCAAACTCAAAAGTTCCGACGTTAAAATCGGAGTCAGCGTGCCGGGCGTGGTTGATGAAACGTCCGGCACGGTAACTTACGTGCCTTTTTTTCACTGGAAAAACTGGCAGTTGAAAGAGGAACTCAAAGAAGCCGTCGGTTTGCCCGTGATAGTTGACAACGATGCCAACGCCGTCGCGCTCGCCGATTTATGGTTCGGAATGCCGGAGGTTCACAATATCAAAAACTTCGCCAGCCTTCTGATCGCCGAAGGCATCGGCACGGGAATCATCTTCGACGGGCAAATTTATCGCGGCAACAAAGGCGCGGCGGGCGAATTCGGACATATGATTCTCGGCGGCACGGTCAGTGAAAACAACAAAGTGGTTTGCTCGTGCGGCAACACGCACTGCTGGGAATCTTTCGCTTCCGACCGCGCCACCGTCCGGCGGTTCGCCGCTCTGACCGGACACGATGACAAGGAAAACGACATTGACCGTATTTTCGCGCTCGCCCGTCAGGGACACGCCGCCGCTCTGCAAGTCGTCAATGAAACGGCGCGTTATATGGCTCTCGGAATCGTTAATCTGCTGGTCGGTCTTAGCCCCGAAGCCGTCGTCGTCAGCGGAAAAATCACGCTCGTCTGGTCGTTGATCGAGAAAACTTTAGTCGAAACCATCGAAGCGAACATCAAGCAGGAACTTCCCGCCACGCTCGTAACGGCTTCTACGCTCGGCGAGTCGCCGACTTTGCAGGGCGCGGTTTGCTTGAGTTTAATCAATAAATTTGCTTCCCGTAACTAGCCAAAAAACTGTCGAAATGTTAAATTGTTTCAGTCCAAAGCTATGTTTGTATATTAAACAAACAAAGTTCGGGCGGACGGTTAAAACAGTTGAGTTTTCTAGGTTGCAAGTTCGGGTCGGTTACGCGCTTTATTGCCGTTCGATCAGAGTTGAGACATCTGACGCGAAATTAACTTTTGACGGAAAATAATTTTACGGCGCGATTTAATGAGAAATCAGTAAGTTTTTTAGGTTATAAAGTTTCGGCTGGCGGTCGAAAGCGCGATGTTCGATATGGGTCGCTTGATTTCAGATTTTGAACTATTGTGAGCAAATCATTGACAACGATGTTGAAAACATATTAAATCTTTGTTTAGCTTCACAACAAATCTGTTTTGTGAAAGATATTACAAAAACTAAAAATTTGAACTGTATTCGAATGGTAATTCATTTCCTTCGACGCACAAAACTGTAAGTCTTACTTGTTTTTTGCGCGTCGTTTCGGAAGCAGCACTGACCGCCGCAAGTTTTAAGTTTTAGCCGAACGCAAAAATTAAATTTTATTTTTTAAGGGAGAATTTTATGATTATGGTCAAAATAGGGGAAAGTCGGGCGCGAATTTTATCGCACGGCGGGGCAGTGTTTTTGATTTTGACTTTCTTGGCAATGTCCGCTTTTGCTCAGAGCAATAGCGGCAGCATCGTCGGCACGGTTTCCGATCCTGCCGGAGCGGTGGTCGGCGGCGCGAAAGTTACGATTACCAACAATGCCACCAAGGAAGTGAAGGAAATTACCGCCGGCAACAGCGGCGAATTTACCGTTACCAATCTCGAACCGGGCGTTTACTCGGTGCGGGTTACATCTGCCGGATTCAAAACATTATTGTTTTCCACCGTCACGGTCGAAACAAACGCCCGCGTCCCGGTTGACGCGACGTTTACGGAAGTCGCCGGAACGGGCGACAACGTAGTCACGATCACGGACGAAAGCGCACCGCTGGTGGAAAGCGAAACAAGTTCACGGGGCGACGTTATCACGGGCAGACAAGTTACCGATTTACCAATCGGACAGCGCAACTTTACGGTTCTCGCCGCCCTTTCGCCAGGTGTCAACCGTCCGCAGGCGGCTTCGTTCGGCTTATTCGGCGGCGGCAACGAAGCCAGCCCGCCAAACTTTCCTTCGGCGGAAACCGCTCGTTTTCGTGAATCCGGCGGTTCGGCTATTTCGTCGAACGGCGCGCGTGTAACACAGAACGAGTTTTTGCTCGACGGCGTTGACAACAACGAATCGCAGTTTCGACAGATTGCCATTTTTCCGAATCCCGACGCGATTGCCGAATTCAGAATTGAGACCAGCGTTCCGCGAGCCGAACTCGGAAGAGCGGGCGGCGCAATTATTTCGACTACTCTGAAATCGGGCGGCAATGCCTTTCACGGCTCGGCTTTTGAATTTTACCAAGGACGCTTTGCAAGTGCGGCGGCGGCAGAATTCGATAAGACAAACAATCCGCCCAACGCCAGAGGTATCCGCCCGAAAGTTATTCCGAACTATGTAAGTCATAATTACGGCGGAACTATCGGCGGTCCGATTTATTTTCTCCGCTTTGGCGAAGGTGGTCGCCAAATTTACGACGGACGTGACCGAACCTTCTTTTTCGTTGATTACGCTGCCCAACGCGGGTTTATTCCGGCGACTGAGAGAGACGGAAGTTTTACTAACCGAATTCCGGTTCCGACTGCCAGAATGAGAGTCGGCGATTTCAGCCAACTACTTAGACCGGGAACTTCTCAAGTCTATACTTTGGCAGGCGGCGGAACAGTAACTGCGCCAATCGGAACTATTTTCGCTCCGAACGGAACACCGATTCCGGGCAATGATTTGAGAAATTGTGCGAGTTGCGGTCCTTTCTCAAATTTTGCGCGTAATTACTTAAATGCTTTTCCGTTACCGACAAACGATGTCGCCGGTGAAAACTACAATGTCGGACGGGTTGTTCGTCCGACGCAGGATGTTTATGGCGTAAGAATTGACCACAAACTATTTGAAGGCAACAATCTGTTCGGTCGTTACAGCCGCGTCAGACAAGTCAGAAATGTTGACAACTTCTTTCCCTTGGGTTCTTCGCCGAATGGCAACGACCTTCCGGCGGGACCGTCTGCCGGAGACATTCTGGGAAACACACGAGCCGCCGTTATCGGCGATTCGCAGACCTTCGGCACGAATGTTATTAACGATATTCGTTTTGGCTACACACAGGTCAGAATCGGTATTTTGAATACGGGCGTTTTCGGAACGGGCGGTTTTAATCCGAACGTAACCGCTAATTTGGGTGCGCCGAACATCAATCGTGATGCTAATTCTTCCGGCATCGTTTTGGTCGGAATCGTTGACACGATTGGCGGCGGCGACCGTGCTTCGGAGTTCACCGGCGATGGCGGACCGTTTCTGTTCAAATCGAACAATTTCAATCTGGCTGATTCCGTAACCGTCGTCAGAGGCAACCACGTTTATAAAGCCGGAGTGGATTATCGGGTTCGTCAAAATAGTAATATTGACGGCGGACGCAACGGTGCTATCAAGGGTAATTATCAATACGGAACGACCAACAGCGGTTTTGTTTCGGGTAATTACAACGGCATCGGAGCGAACGATACCGGTTCCGCATTAGCGAACTTCCTGCTCGGTTATCAGCCGGGATTTTACACTCGCGGAACTCCCGGAACGGATGCGCTGTTGTCTAGCAAAGAAGTCGCTTTTTATGTGCAGGACGATTGGAAAGCAACATCGAATCTAACGCTTAACCTCGGTTTGAGATATGATTTGTTCACTTCGCCGACCGAGCGTTTTGACCGCATCTCGAATTTTGATCCGGCGACCAGGAAAATTTTCACTGCCGGTGATGGTGCGCCTAACGGACGAGCGTTGGTGAAAAATGACAAAAATAATTTAGGACCGCGCATCGGATTTGCTTACAGCGGCTTTGGTAAAGAAAAATCTTTAGTCGTTCGCGGCGGTTACGGAATTGTCTATTCGGTTGATGCGAATGACAGCTCAAACTTAAATACAAATCCCGGCAACGGCGGCGGCAGTTATAGTTGTAACCCGATTACTAATCCGGCTGGCTGTAGTTCGGTTCCGGGGCTGACCGGAAGATATTTGTTTGATCGCGGCGTTCCGCTTCCGAACGAATCGTTTGTTGCTCGCGGTTCCAGTTTTGTATCGCCGACCGACCGCACGATTCTTTATGTTAACCCGAATCGGAAAGACGGGCTGTTTCATCAGTATAATTTGACGCTGCAATACGGCTTCTGGAAAAACTGGTTAGCCGAAGCTGCTTACGTCGGCGCAACCGGACGCAATTTGCAAATCGTTCGCAACATCGGCAACGGAAATGATGCGGGCGCACCCGGAACTCGTCAGGTAACGAACATCAACAACGTCATCGAAACCAACTATCTCGGCAGATTCTCTTACAACGCTTTTCAAAGCAAAGTCGAGAGACGTTTTTCGGATGGTTTTTCACTACTGACAACCTACACTTGGGCGCACGCGCTCGACAACACTCCGGGCGGATTTTGTCTCAACGGAGCCGGACAAAGAAACTGCGGACCTGATAATCCGTTGGATATAAACAACGACTATGCCAGTTCCGACACGGACGTTCGTCATCGGGTCAACATCGCCGGTGTTTATGATTTGCCAATCGGTCGCAATCGTAAGTATTTCAAAGAAATACCGACGGCACTCGAATATCTGGTCGGCGGCTGGCAGTTTAACACCATCGTTAATCTGCAAAGTGGTCCGGTTTATGATGTTACTTCCAACGGAGCGCGGGTCAATCTGATCGGCGACCCGACTCCGACGGCGCAGCAACGTGCTGAAGGCAGACAGTTGAACATCAATGCTTTCGCGCAGCCTTCGCAAAGAGTGTTTGTAAATGATCCTAACAGTCCGGTTTTTGGAACCTTGGGGCGCAACGTCTTCAGGGGAAGATTCCTGAGATATTGGGATGCTTCGCTGTTCAAGTCAATACCGCTGCGGTTTATAGATGATGCCGCTAAATTTGAAATCCGAATCTCGGCATTTAACGTCTTGAACAATGTTAATCGCGGGAGACCGAATGCCGACTTTAACAATCGCAATGATTTCGGCAAAGATTTCGGCGAACAAAGACGCAGACAACTCGAATTTGGTGGCAGACTCGTATTCTAAAATTAAATTAAAGGTTGTTTGAAAGATTGAGTGACGAACTTTCGGGTTCGTCACTCAATTGTTTATCGAGTGGCAAAATTTTAGAATAACGAGTAATGAAATTTAATTTACGAACAAGTTTTAGCCGTTCGCTGCGAAAAAAAACGATTGCTTTCTGCTTAGCGGTTGGTGCGATTGCGCTGATGACCGCGCCGGAAAGCATCGGACAAATCCCCAATCGAAAAATCGCCCGACAAAATCCTTCGATTACCGAAGCCGTTCGGCTTTTACAAAACGATCAATTTGATGAAGCGGAAAAATTTATTAGAGATGTCTTAACCGCTTCGCCCAAAAATGTAGAAGCTAAAACACTGCTCGGCGTAATTTTAGATCAAAAAGGCGATGCCGCCGCCGCCGAAAAAGAATATCTCGATATTCTGCAAATCAATCCGAAAACTGTTCCCGCACTGGCAAATCTGGGAATTCTACTGGCGAAAACAAACCGACAGGATGAAGCCGTCAAGATGCTCAAGCGAGTTTTAACTCTCCAGCCGAATCACGAACAGGCGGCGTATAATCTAGCCGTTATTTATTCATCACAAAACGACTTTCAAAAAGCGTTGCCGCTGCTTGAAAAACTCGTCGGGATTACGCCCGCCAACCGAACGCCGAAGACCAAAGATATTTTGTTGGTTTTAGCTTTGGCGAAAACCTACGCGGCGACCAAGAATACTCAGAAATTAAACGGGCTGATTGCCTTTATAAATGCCGAGAACAAGGATGTCCGGGCGTGGTTCACACTCGGATTGATGCTGGCGCAAGCGAATCAATATGAAACCGCCGCCGGACTGTTTGAAAAGGTCAACGCCGAACGCCCTAACACTTTCGACGTTCTTTATAATTTAGGAATCGCTTATTACAATACCGACAAGTTCGATGCGGCGCGGACGATTTTTCTCCAAGCGCAAAGCCTTGAGCAAAATTCGCCGGAAATTTACTATCGGCTCGGCTTGGTTGCTTCAGCCGAAAAAGATTCTGACGCGGCTGTTTCTTACTGGCTGAAAGCACTTGAGTTGAAAGAAAATTATGCGGAAGTCAATTTTTTAATCGGCGAAGAATTGCTGAAAAACAAAAAGCTCTCCGGTTCCGTGCCGTTTTACGAAAGAGCTTCCGCGCAAGAGCCGGAGAACAGTCTTTATCAAATACGTCTGGGAATCGCCTATTTTCGAGTTCAGCGATACAATCAAGCAAGCGCAATTTTTAAAGTTTTAGTCGAAAAATATCCGAAGAATTTCAACTTAAATTATTTGAAGGGTTACACGGCACGCGCCGAAGGACTTTACGATGAAGCTCTCGTCGCGTTTGAAAATGCCCTGCTAATCTCGCCGAACAACGCGGAAGTTTTATCTAATTTGGGTTTTATCGCCAACGAACGCGGCGATGTGGTAAAAGCCGAAAAAATACTGCGCGAAGTTTTGTTTTTCGATGGCAAAAACTTTTCGGCGCGTTACGATTTAGGTCGCTTGCTCATCAAGCAGAAAAAATACGCGGAAGCCGTGCCGATTCTCGAAACCGGCGCGGACTTGAACAAAAACGATCCGGGCATTCGTTATCAACTTTTTATCGCCTATTCGAGATTGAAACAAAAAGAGAAAGCCAATGCGACATTGGCGGAGTTTAATCGGCTGGAAAAACTGTCCCGTAAACCGAACAGTCCCGCGACCTCGACCGACCAAACGCCGGATTTACCGGCTTCGGTGAGAAATTTGAAACCATAAATTAACAGAATGTATAAGCCTTTTTGGACAATTTTCATTCTTCCGGCGATGTGCTGTCTGAACTTTTTTGCCGCTGCCGGACAGTCGCCGAAAATTGAAAAAATCGAGCCGCCGAATTGGTGGGCGAATCATTCGATAAATCCCGTTCGCCTTTTGGTTCGCGGCGCAAATTTCCAAAACGCGAAAGTTTCGTCGGTAAATAAATCGCTGAAGGTTACAAACGTCCGCGTTAATTCTCGCGCCGATTATTTGTTTTTTGACGTTTCGATTGCGAAAGACGCGAAAGTTGGGAAATATGAGTTTGAAGTTGCGACGGCGGGCGGAAAAACTAGCGTTCCGTTTGAAATTTCCGCGCCGCTTGATAAACAAACAAATTTTCAGGGAATTACGAACGACGACGTGATTTATCTGATAATGCCCGACCGATTCGCCGATGGCGACACGGCGAATAATAAAGATGTTGACCGCGCAAATCCGCGTTCTTGGCACGGCGGCGATTTCAAAGGCATCGCGTCGAAAATGCCATATTTCAAAGAGTTGGGCGTAACGGCGATTTGGCTGACACCTTGGTATGACAATACGGACGAGACGACGACTTGCGATAAGCCTTGGTGTCCGAATACGAGTTATCACGGTTATGGCGCGATTGATTATTACGGCGTGGAAAATCATTTCGGGACGTTTGCCGATTTGCGCGGGATGATCGAAACGGCGCATAAAAACGGCATCAAAGTCGTTCAGGATCAGG
>JAYVGL010000119.1:0-26253 GCA_043772175.1 Pyrinomonadaceae bacterium
TTCAACCGTTCGGCGAATTTTTTGTAAATTTCCCTCCGAATCGGCTTCAAATCTCATCACCAAAATCGCCTGCGTGTTCGATGCGCGAACCAAACCCCAGCCGTTTTCAAATAAAATTCTCGCGCCGTCAATCGTAATAACTTTATTGGTTACAGCGAAATCCTCGGCGATTTTGGCAACAAGGGCAAACTTCCGCTCATCGCTGCAATCCATTCTCAACTCCGGCGTGGAAAAAGTTTTCGGCAAATCACCTAATATTTCCGACAGTTTTTTATCGGTTTTCGAGAGAATTTCCAAAACCCGCGCTCCCGCGTAAGTCGCATCGTCAAAGCCGTAAAACCTGTCGGCGAAAAAAATATGTCCGCTCATTTCACCGGCGAGCGCGGCGTTGGTTTCCTTCATTTTCGCTTTGATAATCGAGTGTCCGGCTTTCCACATAATCGCCTTTCCGCCGTGTTTTTCGATGTCGTCGAACAGATTTTGCGAGCATTTCACTTCGGCGATAATCGTCGCGCCCGGATTTCCCTTTAAAATTTCACGCGATAATAAAATCATCAGTTCGTCGCCCCAAATAATTCGCCCGTTTTCGTCCACGATCCCGATTCTATCGCCGTCGCCATCGAACGCGATGGCTAAATCCGCGCCGGTTTCTTTGACGGCGCGAATTGCGTCCTGCAAGTTTTCTTCAACCGTCGGATCAGGATGATGATTCGGGAAATTTGAATCGGGTTCGGTGAAAAGTTTGACGAGTTCAACGCCTAATTTTTCGTAAACCGGAACGCCCGTTACGCCGCCCATTCCGTTGCCACCGTCCACCACGACTTTTAATTTGCGGCTGCCGACGTTTATTTTCGAGATAATATCGCGCTCGTAATCTTCCAAAACTTCCAGATTCTCACTCGTTCCCGCACCTTCGGAAAATTTTTCGGACAAGGCGATTTCCTTTATTTCCTGAATCTGTCCGCCGAAAAGCGTGGATTTTCCCAAACAAATCTTAAAGCCATTGTGGTCGGGCGGATTGTGCGAACCGGTAATCATCACGCCGCCGTCAACATTTTTCGTGTAAACCGTGTGGTATAAAACCGGAGTCGGAACTCTGCCGATAAGGACGACATCGCAGCCGGTCGCGTTAAAACCTTCGACTAGCAGATCACGAAAACGCGGCGAACTTTCCCGTGCGTCGAAGCCGACGGCGATTCGTTTTGCGCCGTTTTTGTTGAAAAATGTGCCGACGGCGCGGGCGATAATCGCCACCGTTTCGTCCGTCAGTTGTTCGCCGACGATGCCGCGAATATCGTATTCTCTGAAAATGTTTTGGTTCATAAAGTTTATGGTAAATGGTAAATAGTAAATGGTAAATGTAGGAATTTCTCAAATTCGCCGCTCACCGTTCACGGAAGCGTTTGCTATACTGCCAAATTACGAGAAAGGCAACAGAGGTTTGCCGGACGGCATCGAATTTGTCGTTAGCGTTCTGGAAAAATTCGACTAAATCATATATGAAAATTTTGTTTCGTTTAACTTATTTTGCGATTTTATTCTCCGTCGGCGGTTTGTCAATTGCGGCGCAAGTTCCGAAGCCGACACCGCCGACGGGCGATGATAACGGCACGGTCAAAACTTTTGAGGTGCGTCTGCCCGTAACCGTCAACGATAAAAAGAAAAAGAAGGAACTGATTGCCGGTTTGCAGCGCGGCGATTTCGCGGTTTTTGAAGACGGTGTGCAACAGGAAGTTACTTCGTTCACCGACGAAAAAAACAATCCGGCGGTTTACGTCGGCGTTTTGATGGACACCTCGCCTTCGACCGCCGGCAAACTGCGTTTCTCCAAAGAGGCGGCGAAAAACTTTATTTACACTGTAACGCGCGTTCGTAAAGACAAAGCGGCTTTTATGACTTTCGACAATGAAATAAGTTTGCGGCAGGATTTCACAGATAAACTCGATTTGCTGGACAAATCGGTTGATATGGTAAAAAAAATCGGCTCGCAAACCGCGCTTTACGATGCGATTTGGCAGTTTTCCGATGAAAAATTACGCAACGCTCCCGGCAGACGAGTGATCGTTTTAATCACCGACGGCGACGATACCTTCAGCCGCGCCGATTTGCAGGATGCGATTGACATCGCGCAGCGCACCGAGGCGACGATTTTCGGCATCTCGACCAAATCCGGTTTTTTAGGCAGCGTTCCGGGCGTTGAGGCGGGAACGGTTAAAGACAAGGGCGATAAATATCTGACGCAATTGTGCGAAGACACCGGCGGCGAGGCATTTTTCACCGGCGATATGATTGATTTGGAGCGCGCTTTTACAAAAATTTCGCAGGAATTGCGCTCTCAATATATGATTACATACCGACCGACCAATCAGAGTTACGACGGCAAAGAGCGCAGAGTCGAAGTGCGCTTCACCGATAAAAATAAAGACGGCGATTATAAAATCCGTACGAAAAAAAGCTATCGGGCAATCAGGGACGGAATCAGGTAAATGAGATTTGAAAAGGCAAGAGAAAATGAAAATGTTAAGAATTAAGAATTCAGTGGCGGCGGCAATCGTGTTTTTGTTTGTCGGGAGCGCGTTTTTCGGGTTTGATTCGGCGAACGCTCAACAGACAAAGCCCGA
This sequence comes from Pyrinomonadaceae bacterium, assembly GCA_043772175.1. Taxonomy (GTDB): domain Bacteria; phylum Acidobacteriota; class Blastocatellia; order Pyrinomonadales; family Pyrinomonadaceae. The sequence continues at coordinate 2,622 of JAYVGL010000119.1, forward strand.
AAAAACCGCCACGCCGACACCGCCCCCCGAAGTGATTGAGGAAGACGCAGAGGTTTTGAAAATTGATGCGGAACTCGTCAACGTGCTTTTCACCGCGCAGGATCGCAACCGCCGTCTGCTGACTGATTTGAAACAGGGCGATGTCGTCCTGATCGAAGACAGACAGAAACAGGAAATTACGGCTTTTGCCAGACAAGTTGATCTGCCCTTGAGTCTGGCGATTTTAATTGACACGAGCGCGTCGCAGGAACGCACTCTGCCGGAGGAAAAATCAGCCGCCAAATCATTTATTCAGTCGGTAATTCGACCGGCGAAAGACGAAGTGGCGATAGTTTCATTCACCGGCGAATCTACGCTTGAGCAAGGAATGACGAACAACGTCGCCCGCTTGAGCCGGGCGGTTGACCGCGTGGAATTCGTTCCGCCTTCCGGCTATATCGGCGGCGGTGTCATCGCGGGTGGCACGCCGCCGATTTCCGGCGATAATCAGGCAGTCGTCGGTTCGACGGCGATTTGGGACGCGATCTGGATCACGTCGGATGAAGTTTTGAAGGTTTCGCCGGACAAAACGCGGCGGGCGATTATTTTACTGACCGATGGCGTAAACACTTTCGGCAGTAAAAAATCGGAAGATGCGGTGCAGGCGGCTTTGAAAAGCGAAGCGGTGATTTACTCCATCGGCATCGGCGATAATTTTTACGGCGGAGTGGACAAAGGCGTTCTCCGCAAAATCTCCGAGCGCACCGGTGGCAGTGCTTTTTTCCCCCGCGACGAGGCAGAGCTTCGCAAGGCTTTCGAGCAGATTCAAATCGAGATGCGCTCGCAGTATCTGATCGCGTATGCACCGACCAACCAGAAACGTGACGGTTCCTACCGCAAAATCGAAATTCAGATCGCTAATCCGAATTTGTCGAAACAAAAAGTCGTTCTGACGCATCGGCAAGGCTATTTCGCTAAAACCGCCAACGGACAGAAGCCGAAATAATCTATTGAAAAAGCGCGAACTTCATATTTCGCGCTTTTTTACTTTGAGTGATTTATCGCCGCCGGCACTACGCCGATGCCCGCCGAGGTGAGAAAAATTTCATCGGCGTTGATGATTTCATCGAGATTGGTTTTCACCTTCGTAACCGAGAGATTTTCTAAAACAAAGCGGCGCGTCGTGCCGTCGAGACAGCCTGTTTCAAGCGGCGGCGTATAAATCTCGCCGCCTTTTTTCCAAAAGATGTTCGCCAGACAAGCCGAAGCGATTTCGCCTTTTTCGTTGAGCCGAATCGCTTCGTCGCAATTTCGCGCCTTCGCATCTTCCCAAGCTAAAAGCGGCTCCAGATAATTGCACGATTTCACGCCCGCGAGCGGCGATTTCGAATTGACTGGAAAAGGCGAGACGGTTAAATTTAGTTTGCTTTTGACAACGCGAAATTCTGCCGTTTGAATCAGGAAACTCGTTTTATTTTTCCCCGCGTGTTCCCAAACGGCGGTCGGCGATTCGTCAAAAAAGGTCAAACGGGCGCGTCCGGTTCGGAAATTATTTTTTTCGATGATTTCGTGCAGCGATTTTTTAACCGCGTGTTCGGTGTAGCCCGAAAGATGAATGCCGATGCGCGGCGCGTTGACGAGTAATCTGTGCCAGTGTTTTTCCCAAAGAAACGGCTCGAAATTGTAAACGGCGACGGTTGTAAAAATTCCTTTGCCGTAAAGTGCGGCGGCAGAACCTGCCGCGAGAAAAGCGTTCTCGGCAGGTAAAAACCGATGGTTGACGGCGACGAATTCGTGCATTTGATTCCAGAGATATAATTTCCGCGTTTTAATTTCACCGCAGTAAATCGTTTGGACGACAAACAATTATAGCGAAAGTCGGACGAAACTTCGTTTGAAGTTCACATATCGGATTGAAAATCTCCCGAATCAACTTCCGCATCAGAAGTTTTCCGCCGCAGAATTTGACCGTGCGCCGGGCAAATGATACTTTTCAAGATAGTTCATCTACATCTAATTTTTCCCTTTAAGGCGATTCAGGAGACAGCAAATGAGAAAGTTAAATCGTGTCTTTTCCGGTTTGGGTATCGGTTTGATATTGGCGACCGTCGGTTTGGCGGGCGGCGGCGAAACCGCGCCGAAACGCGAGCGGCGTTCACGGCAGCAACAGCAGATTGAAATAAAAGTTACGCCTTGGGGACGCACTCAGGCGGAAGTTGACGCGGCAAACGCCCGCGTCGAACGCAGTCCCGAAGTTCAGAAGGAGTTAGCCGGAGTGCGCTATCGCCGTTTGGAATCGAGCTATCTCGAAAACGAAGTCAAAGGACAGCCGACGCAGATTCCAACCGAATTTCGCGTCGTTTTCTATGATTACACGAACGACCGAACGATTGTCGCCGAAAGCGGTTTCGACAACTCATCGGCGGTTTCCGTGCGCCGTGAATCTTTTCAGCCGAATCCGAACGACGAAGAGTTTGCCGAAGCCGTGCGAATTTTACAGGGCGACGAACGATTCGGCGGATTGATGCGCGGCGACCGAATCCGCACTTTTCGCCCGATGCCGCCCGTTACCGTTCTGAGCGGCACGACCGAACGACTGGTCAACATCGGCATCGAAGGCTCGAACGACACTACCAGCAACGAAGTCGTCAGCGTCAGCATCAACCGCGCCGAAGTTCTTCGTTATGACCGCCGCGCTCCCGAAACATCGAACGCCGCGCCGGATGCCTGCGGGGTTCCGAGTTCGGGACAGTCAACGACTTCGCGCGGAACCGCCGGACAATATCAATTGCAGGTAACGGAAGGTAGAAACGTCATTTGGGAAATGCTCGTCATTCGCCCTGCCGCCTCTTCGGGAACGATGGCTTCGGGAATCGAAGTCCGCGATGTCAAATACAGGGGAAAATCGGTTCTCAAACGCGGACACGCGCCGGTTCTCAATGTTCAATATACTCCGCGTTCCGGCGAAGGCAGTTGCGGACCGTATCGTGATTGGCAGTATGAAGAAGGCGCGTTTGACGCTCCGGCGACCGGCGCGACTTATCCGAACGGTGTCAACGGCGGCATCGCAGTTCTCGCCGATGGGCAAACTGCGACGACCGCTCTGGACAGCGGAACCGACACGGGAAATTTTCGCGGCGTGGCGATTTACAAACAAGACAACGAAATCGTGATGGTTTCCGAAATGAACGCCGGCTGGTATCGCTATATTATGGAATGGCGGTTCGCCAACGACGGCACGATTCGCCCGCGCTACGGATTCGGCGCGACTAATAATTCGTGCGTTTGTTATCGCCACAATCACCACGTTTACTGGCGTTTCGATTTCGATGTCGTTAACCCGAACAATAAAGTTTTTCAGGTCGAAAGAGGACGCAGATTTTTACAGCCGATCACGACGGAACTCACCCGTTTGAAAAATTTTCAGACGAACCGCAGCCTTCTGATTCAGAATTCAACCGGCGACGAAGCCTATCAGTTGGTTCCGAATAAAACCGACGGCGACGCGATTTTCACCTATCCTGAAAACGGCACGACGAGCGACTTCGGACGCAGTGATATGTGGGTGATGAAATATAAAAGCGTCGCGGGCGGAACGAACGTGCAGAACGAAATTGACGACGGCTGGAGTTCCATCGGCGGAAATTGCACGGCGACCGGCGGCTCCTGCATCAACATCAATTCGTTTCTGAACAATGAATCGGTCGTCAATCAGGATGTCGTCGTCTGGTATGGAGCGCATTTCGTTCACGCTGACGGCGCGAATCTGCTTAATCCCGACCGTAGTCCTTCAATTCTTTCCGGTTCGCACGTCGTCGGTCCCGATTTGCGCCCGGTGCGCTGGTAAAATTTCAGGCAAACAGCGGGAAACGGCGAGTCTTCTTTCAAGACTCGCCGTTTTTATTTCGATAATTACAGGTTTATGCTTTGGCTATTTTTTTGAAAAATGAGAAAATCAGACCTACTAATTCCGTCCAAAATCTCTGATTAACTTGTGGATTCTACAAATTTAGCCGAAAAACTGTTTGCCGGTGACACCCGAAGCGTCGCCAGAGCCATTACCGTCGTCGAAAACAACACGCCAACTGCCGCCGATTTAATGAAAGCGGTGTTTCCCAAAACGGGCAACGCCCTCATCATCGGCATCACGGGTTCGCCCGGCGCGGGCAAATCTTCGCTCGTTGATAAACTGGCTTTTTATTACAAAGAAAAAGGCGAACGCATCGGAATCATCTGCGTTGACCCGTCAAGCCCGTTTTCCGGCGGCGCGATTTTAGGCGATAGAATCCGTATGTCCACGCTCGGATTAGACAAAAACATCTTTATCCGCTCGATGGCGACACGCGGCAATCTCGGCGGGTTATCACGCGCGACGGTTGACGCGGTGGCGATTTTAGATGCGGCGGGATTTGATAAAGTCATCGTCGAAACGGTCGGAGTCGGGCAGGACGAAGTAGAAATCGTCAAAACGGCGGACGTTTCCGTCGTCGTTCTCGTTCCCGGAATGGGCGACGATATTCAAGCGATCAAAGCCGGAATTATGGAAATCGGCGACGTTTTCGTTATCAACAAAGCCGACCGCGAAGGCGTTTTGCGAACCGAAAAAGAACTCGAAGCTCTTCTGACTTTAGCGATGCGCCCCGACTTCTGGAATCCGCCGATCATCAAAACCGTCGCCCCCGAATCCAAAGGCATCGAAGATTTATCGAAAGCCATCGAAAGTTATTACGAATTTCAAAAAAAAGGCGAAAACCTCGAACGCCGCAAAGCGATTGCGAAATGGCGACTGCTGGAATTATTACAGGAAAAACTTTTGGCGGACGTTTTGAGCCGCAACGGAACGAACGAAAAGTTAGATAGATTGGCGCAGGAAATCGCCGAAAAGAAAACTAATCCTTATTCGGCGATTGAGGAGATTTTGAGATGAAGCAAAATGTAATATTACCGGAAACTCCTTATACATTTTCCGATTATTTCAAAATGCGGATTTCGACCGAGGAAGTTTTGAATTATTTCGGATACTCTAAAAGAAACGAACGGCTGGATTTGCCAACATACTCGGAGGAACTTCCGACGCTTCAGAATTTGGCTGAAAAAATCGAAGAGGTTTTGATTCATATCGGTTTGGAAAGTGAAATCACCCGGCGAGAGTTTTTGATTGCTCCGATTATTTTTGAAATCCGTCATCTATCAAAAGCTAAATTAAATTCGGAATACTGGATTGAATACAACCATCAATTGCGAGGGTCGCTGGATTATTTTTTGAGAGATGAACGCAGCCTTCTCGTCGTAGAAGCTAAAAACGCCGACTTGACTCGTGGCTTTACTCAGCTAGCGGTTGAAATGATTGCGCTTGATAAATCAGACGAAGACCTGCAAAAACCAATTTACGGCGCGGTAACAACTGGAAGAGAATGGCATTTCGGAAAATTGAATCGTGAAACAAAAACAATCTCTCAGAATATTGATTCATTTGCGATTCCTTACAATCTGGAAAAAGTTATGAGGATTTTGATCGGCATTTTAGAAAAATAACGACGAAACGCTATTATGAGGTCTGTCTGGAATTAAAAAACAAAATGAAAATCAATCATCTCGGCATTGCCACCAAAGGAATTGACGAAGCGTTGAAGTTTTGGGGAGACGCGCTCGGACTGGAGAATGTTCACACGGAAACGGTCGAAGACCAGAAGGTTCGCGTGGCGATGCTGCCGATAGGCGATACGAGGATCGAGCTTTTGGAAGCGACGAGCGATGATTCGCCGATTGCAAAATTTATCGAAAAACGCGGCGGCGGCATTCATCATATCGCGGTCGAGGTCGAAAATATCGAAGCGTCATTAGCGAAACTAAAGGCGGAAGGAATGCGTTTAATAGACGAAACGCCGCGTATGGGCGCGGAAAATTGTCTGGTTGCGTTCGTTCATCCTTCTTCGGCGACCGGAGTTTTGCTGGAGTTAGTGCAAAAAAAAGATTAACCGTCTATTATTGATTGTTATCACCTTTTACAAAGAAGCAAAAAATCGAAAATATCATAAGTGAGGATTTAATACATTGAATAGTTTAACAAAAGGAATCGCCGTGATTGCCGTGATTCTGGCAATCGGTGTCGGCTTGGTGGTTTGGAAAACAAAGGTCGGCGGACACGGCGGCGAATCGCTGAACCGCATCACTAAGGAAGATATGGCATTGATTTTGAAAGATGCCGATCCGTCGCAACTGCAAGCCATCAGTGCCAGCCCGGACGCGAAAAAGAAAATTGCCGAAAATATCAAGCAGCTTTTAGCGGTTGCCAGCCAAGCCCGCAAGGACGGTTTAGCGGAAGACCCGAACGTCAAAACCGAACTTGAAAGCACCCGCGCTATCGTTACCGCCAGCCTCTACGATAAAAAAATCAACGAAGGCAAAGGTCCGATGCCGCCGTTCAGCTTTATCACTGAAGATCAAATCAAGGAAGCGTCGGCAAAACCGGAGTTTGAGTCCGATTTCAAAAAGTTTCTCGATTCAAAACTCGCGCTCGCCAAAGAAAGCGGCAGATTTCCGAAAGACAAAGAACTGACTGAAGAGGAAATCAAGGGTGCAAAAGACGATTACGCCAAGATCAGAATTTATTCGCAGGAAGCAGAAGCTAAAAAATCTGAGTTGGGCGAAGAGTTCCAGCGCAATCTCGAATTGCAGATTAAGTTACAGCAGGCGCAGTTTTTAGCCAGCCGCTACGCGCAGAAAACTCTGGCTGATAAGGTCAAAGTTACCGACGACGACGTTAAAAATTACATCGCCGCGCATCCCGAATACAGCACCATCGAGCAGAAAACGAAAGCCGAACAAATTCTGAGCCGCGCCAAAGCGGGCGAAGATTTCGGCAAGTTAGCCGACGAACTCAGCGAAGACCCCGGCACGAAAGGCAAAGGCGGTTTGTATGAAGGCGTTACGATGGGCAAAATGGTTCCCGCTTTCGAACAGGCTGCACTCGCTCTCCAGCCCGGACAAATTGCCGAAAATCTGGTCGAGTCGCCGTTCGGTTATCACATTATCAAGCTCGAAAAGAAAGGCGAAGCAAAAGGCGCGGACGGACAAACCGCTCCGACTTATGATGTGCGTCATATTTTGGTGATGACGACGGCGAAAGACCCGGAAAATCCGATGGGTCGCCCGATGCCGGTTGCCGAAAAAGCGAAAGCCGAACTCGAAAAGGAAAAACAGAAAAAGGTTCTGGACGAAATTCTGAAAAATAATCCGGTTGAAGTTGCTGAAGATTTTGAAGTTCCGCAGCCGACTGCCGAACAGTTAAAGGATATGCAGGAACAACAACAGCAAATGATGCCGCAAATGCCGGGCGGTCCGGGCGGAATGCCCACTTCACCGCCTGCCGGCGGACCGAAAGGCAAAATGCCGATGCCGGAAGGACCAAAGGCGCAAATGCCGAAACCCGAACCGAAGAAGTAAAACTTAAACGAAGAATGGAAAATGGGAAATATGTCAATAGATTTATTTTCCATTTTCCATTTTTAATTGTCCATTATGTTGTTTGGCGACTATCGAATCGAAACGATTTCCGATGCGGAATTCAGACTTGACGGCGGCGCGATGTTCGGCGTTGTGCCGCGTGTGGTTTGGGAGAAACTTTCACCGCCGGACGAGTTCAATCGGATTCGTTTGCAGACGAATTGTTTATTCATCGAAACGCCGACGGAAAAAATTCTTGTAGAAACCGGAATCGGCGAAAAATGGACGGCGAAACAAACACAGATTTACGGTATCTGCCGTGAGAAGACTTTCGCCGAAGCGATTTATGACAAAACGGGCTGTCAACCGTCCGACATTTCAATCGTCGTCAATACGCATTTGCATTTCGATCACTGCGGCGGCAATACGATTACCGATGTGAACGGCGAAATCGTGCCGCAATTTCCAAATGCGAGATATTTCGTCTCCGAATCGGAATTGCAACACGCCGAAAACCCTAACGAGCGCGACCGAGCAAGCTATTTATCGGAAAATTGGAAAGTTTTGCAGGCGAGCGGACGATTAAACTTAAAAGCTGACGATTACGAAGTGGTGAAAGGTCTGACGATGGTGCAGACGCGCGGGCATAGTGCGAATATGCAGACGTTTCGCCTAAAAAGCGGCTTCCAGACGCTTTTCGGCTTTGCCGATATAATTCCGACGCGCCATCATTTACCCATGGCTTGGGTAATGGGTTTTGACCTATACCCGACGGAAACCTTAGCCAACAAAAAACGCTTGCTGCCGCTGGCGGTCGCGGAAAACTGGCTGTGCCTTTTTTATCACGATTTTGAGGGACCGCTTTACCTTTTAACGCGAAAAGAGGGAAAATTCTTCGCTCAAGAATTTTCCCTCGATTAGATTTTGCAATTGTTTTATCAGCGTGTGAAAACACCCGAACCGCGTGTCAGATAATCCTGCATCGTAAAGGCAAACATAATCGCCAACCAGAAAAATCCGGCAATTGCCGTCAGCCAAATCAAGCGCGAACTCCAATAGACGTGCATAAAAAACAGCACGACGCAGATCATTTTGGTAAAGGCGATTAACAGAGCGACCAGCGTGTTTGCGCCGGGAAAAAGAATTCCGTCTAAATCAACCGTAGCAACGAAGTAAGTTAGAATCGTGCCGACTACCAGAACTCCGAAAACTCCCAAATAAATCGGCAAACCGACGATGTGATGTTCCTGCGGATGTTCGTGCGCGTCCGAATCGTGACTTATATATTTTTCTGCCATTTCTAATGTCCGCCTCCGTGTAAAAAATGTCTTCCCAAGAGGTAAAGTAGCGGGAAAAGGAAAATCCAAACGATGTCAACAAAGTGCCAGTAGAGACCCGTAATTTCGACCGGCGCGTAATAATCGGCGGTGAAAGTTCCACGAAAAGCCTTCCAGACCAGCCACGTCATAATTCCCAAACCAATTATCATATGGAGGGCGTGCAAGCCGGTCATCACGAAATAAATCCAGAAGAAGATACGAACTTTGTCTTGGAATTTTGCCGCGCTAAGTTCGCCGTTGGCAAAATAGCCGATCTTTTCCGCTTCGGTCAAATATCCGCCTTGTTGTGCCTGCTGCGCTAATTTCGTATCCCGCCAGATAAATTCGCTTTTCGGATTAACATACTTTTCTTCGCCCTTACTTTCATCTAAAGCCGTTGATAATGACTCGTTCGGGTCTTGTCTGCCGACAGGAACACTCACCGTGCCGGTATGCTGATCGGAATCGCCCAATTCCTTGTCGGTTCTTAGATTCAGACCGGCAATCGGCACGAGTCCGTCGTGATACTTTTCGCTGTATTCGACGGCTTTAACGGCTAAAAAGACCGTCCCGAAAATCATCGTCAGAATGAGCAGTCCGACTTGCAAGTTGCGCTGTCCCATCTGCGCGGCGCGAACTGCCAAAGCCATTGTCAGACTGCTGACGATCAGCACGAGTGTGTTTAGTCCACCGTAAAATGCGTCGAGGTGATTACTTCCCGCCGCAAAAGCCATCGGATAGCGGGAGCGAAAGACGAGGTAAACCGTAAACAACCCGCCGAAGAACATAATTTCCTGGACGAGAAACATCCACATTCCTATCGAGTCGGATTCCTGTTGCTGTCCCATATCTTCAAAGTGATGTTGAAGACCGGGCTGATGATACTCGTGTGTGTCGTGTGCCATAATGTCAGTTATCAGTTGTCAGTCAACAGTTATCGTATTCTCATACTGATAACCGTTGGCTGATAACCGTTGACTGTTTAAACTGTTACCTTATATTTGTTTCTCGCGTCTTCTAAATCCAAACCGCTTTCTTCACCGAATTCATAGGCTTCCCAGGTTACAATCGGCGTTTCTTCAAAATTTTCGGTCGGCGGCGGCGATGCCGTGCGCCATTCCAGTCCCGGCAGCAGCCACGGATTCGCCGGTGCTTTCTCGCCGAAGAAAATCGAATAAGTGAAATAAATCAGTGGAATAATCAAGCCGACGGCGAGGATTGACGCGCCCGCCGTCGAAAATATATTCAACACCTGAAATTCCGGCGGATAAGCCGCATAACGGCGCGGCATTCCCATATAGCCAAGAATAAATTGCGGGAAAAACGTCAGGTTAAAGCCGACGAAAATGATGATTGCGGCGATTTTGCTCCAAAATTCCGAATACATTTTGCCGGTAATTTTCGACCACCAATAATGTAGACCGCCCAGATAAGCCAAAACCTGCCCGCCAACCATCACGTAATGGAAATGCGCGACGATGAAATAAGTGTCGGTCAAGTGAACCGTCAAGCCGATAGAACCTAAAAATAATCCGGTCAAACCGCCGATCAAGAATAAGCCGATAAAAAATAAAGCGTAAAGCATCGGCGTATCGTAAGAAATTTGCCCTTTGTAAAGCGTCGCCGTCCAGTTGAAAATTTTAATCGCCGACGGCACGGCAACGACCATCGTCAAGAACGAAAATACGAGACCGGCATACATTGACTGACCGCTGACGAACATATGGTGTCCCCAGACGAGAAATCCGAAAACCGCAATCGCAATCGAAGAAAACGCGATGAACTCGTAGCCGAAAATCTTTTTGCGCGAAAAGTTGGAAATGAGTTCTGAAATAACCCCCATTCCCGGCAAAATCATAATATAAACCGCCGGATGCGAATAGAACCAGAACAAATGTTGAAACAGAATCGGGTCGCCGCCGATTGCCGGATCGAAAATTCCGACTTTTCCGACGCGCTCCAGTGCCATTAACAAAATCGTGATCGCAATGACGGGCGTTCCCAAAATCATCACCAATGAAGTCGCGTAGTGCGCCCAAACAAATAAAGGCAGACGAAACCACGTCATTCCCGGCGCACGCATCGTATGAATGGTTACGATAAAATTCAAGCCGGTCAAAATAGACGAAAATCCGTTGACGAAAATTCCCAACCCGACCGCCATCACGTAGCTGTTGGAAAACGTCGTCGAATACGGCGTGTAAAATGTCCAACCGGTATCAACGCCGCCCTGTAGCAGGGCGTAGAGCGTCAAACCGCCGCCGGCGATGTAAAAATACCAGCTTAAAAGGTTAATTCGAGGGAATGCCAAATCTTTTGCACCGATCATCAGGGGTATCAAAAAGTTCCCCAGAATTGCAGGAATAGCCGGAATCAGGAAGAAGAAAACCATTATGATTCCGTGCTGTGTAAACACGCGATTATACGTTGCCGATTGAAGCAAGTCGCTTGCCGGTGTCAAAAGTTCCAGTCGAATCAAGGACGCATATGTTCCGCCGAGCGCGAAAAAAGCGGAAACCGTTACGAGATACAAAATCGCAATGCGCTTGTGGTCTTTGGTCAAAAGCCAAGACTTGAGCGTAAATCCATTTGTTAAATAACTCGTTTTCGGTTCTTCCTTAATGTTTCTTCCGATGTTGATTGCTTCTGCATTTTGCATAACTATTCACTACTTTTCTCTAGCTTGTATAAAAACCCTTGATTTCTACCGTTGATTTGTCGGTTCGCTGCGCGACGGCGGCGCATTCGGATTACTTCCCTGACTGTTTCCTGCGCCACGGTCGGCTCGCGGCGCGACTAAATTATTGTTTGAACCGGCTGAACTATTCGTCCCTGACATCATTCCGCCGTTGTTCATCGCCCCGGGTGTCGTCGTTCCGCCTGCTTTGCCGCTCAAAGATTTGATGTAGGCAACCAGTGAGACGAGTTGTTCTTCCGTTACCTGCCCTTTGAAAGTCGGCATAATCGGCTGATACCCTTCAACGATTTGCGATGCCGGATTCAGAATCGAGTTGCGAATGTATTCGTCGTCAACTTTGACCGACTGCCCGGTCGTTAACTTCACGTCCGTCCCGTAGATGCCTTCGAGGTGTGCGCCGCGCTGACTCGCGCCGCCTTCGTGACACGACGCGCAGCCGAGTTTGTTTTTGAACAAGTCTTCTCCGGCTTGAACCGGCGTTTGCCCTGAAGTATTGCCCGACAGCCAATTATCAAAATCACGCTGCTCCATTACGTAAACCCAGCCGCCCATTCCCGAATGGTTCAAGCCGCAATATTCGGCACAGTACAAATGATACTTGCCCGGTTTCGTCGCGTTAAACCAAATCGTCGTGTAGCGTCCCGGAATAACATCGGCTTTCGTGCGAAATGCCGGAATGTAAACGTCGTGTAGAACGTCTTCGGTCGTCATCGTCAGCTTGACGTTGCGCCCGATGGGGACGTGCAGTTCGTTGATTTCACGTTGTCCCGTGCCGTGCTGAAACTTCCACATCCATTGTTTGCCAACAACGTAAATTTCCATCGAATCCGCCGGCGCAACATATTGATTATAGTAAACCACTGCGCCGCCGAGAAAAATCGTCATCGAAATTACGAACGGAATAACTGACCAGACGGTTTCCAAAGCAATTGAGCCGTGAATCTCTTCGCCGGTCGCAAATTTCTCTTTTTCACGATAACGAATGAAGAAAAATAAAATCACACCGACAATCGGGACTGTAAAGCCAACGCTAATTAGAATCAAGTAAAAATACAGTCCGTCAACCTGCCACGCGAAAGTGGAAGCCTGTTCAGGAAATAATGGAACCCAGGAGTTCGTTTGCATAATCGTTTAATTTACTTTTGAGTGCTTGTTTGTTCTCCTCAATCGAAGATTCTCTCACTCAAAACTCTAAATAAATCTATTTCAAGTCGGCGGCGGTTTTGCTTCTGCCGCGCCATAAAAAGAATAAAATCATTCCGACCAACCCTAAAACGGTGGCAACCGCCGTCAACCTCATTACTTTCAAAATTTCCAAACCGTATTTTCCGGTCGCCGGATCATAATGAAAGCAGTATAAATAAAGTTTATCCGCCGGACTGCCGATCTTGCCTTCCGTCGCTTCCATCAATCCCAATTTTAAATCCTTCGGCGCGTAGTCAATGCCGTAGAAATACTTTGAAATTCTGCCGTCCGCCGTAATTAAAGTAATGCCGCCCGCGTGAGCAAATTGGTTTGTCGCTTCATCGTATTTGTAATTAAATCCGACTGACTGCGTAACTTTGTCAATTTCGCTTTGCGTTCCGGTCAAAAAATGCCAGCCGTTTTCCGCACCTTTTCGTTCGTATCTGGCTAAATAACTCGCTTTTTTGTTTTTCGCCAAATCCGGCTTTTCGTTTTCCCGCGTGTCAAAGCTGATCGCTACGACATCAAACTCTTTTCCCGCATCAAACGAGATTCCCTTCAAGCTCCCGGTTAAACCGTTCAGAACTTCGTTGCAGAGCATCGGACATTCGTAATAGACGAGTGCCAAAATGACGGGTCTGCCAGTGCTGAAATAGTTTCCGAGTTTAACGGCATCGCCGTTTTCATCTTTGAATTCCGCATCGAACGGTAACTGTCCGTTTAATTTCTGTTCGATTCCAACGACGTTCAAAATTGGCGGCATACCGGAGCTGACACCGGCTTGCGACGGATCATAAGTCTTCGGCGCGTAAAGAGGCGAGTTATAATGCTCGGATTTTTGTGCCGAAACACTTATCGCCAATCCCAGAATAACTAAACTCAATAAAAGTTTCAGTTTCAAAATTGCTGAACTTTTTTTCATAAGATTTTTAGTTTAAGACGAGGTGTTTCTTGTTCTCATCTTTCATTTCTTAACGTCGCTTATCGCTGGCAACTCTGCCTGCGCTCGAATATGAAACGAACCGTCGGGAATCATCCAATTCGTTCTCGACTTGTTCGCCAGTTCTTGTTTTGACGTTTTCCTGAAGAAGTTTCTTTTTCGCTTCCTCAATCGGTAAGCTAACGACCATCCCGGTTTTCAAATCCTTCTGCCCGTTTTTCCATTGTTTCTCCCACTCATCTCGAAGTTGCCGATACTCGGACTGCGGAGCTTTTAATTCCAGGTTAACGCGCCCGTTAGCAGTGTCCACGCCATAACCCGGCGCGGCTTGCAGACGCGGTTCGGGCGGCAGATTTTCCTGCGGATTCATTGCCATCGGACTTTTCGCGTCTTTCTCGGATGCAGACTGATCCGCCATCACATTCAGCAGAAAATACATTAAGCCGAAAGTGATCACGATTAAGCAAAATAGTCCGACCGCAAAATAAACTACTCCGCGCAACCCGATAACATTGGTTTCGTAGGTTCGGTCGTAATTTACAAAAGATTTTTCGTGTTTCGTTGCCATATACCTAATTATGAATTATGAACCGAAAGTTACGAATTCGAGCAGTTATCAAATCTCGTAATCAGCAATTTGGTAATCGCTAATGACCTCTGCCGTGTTCGATTGCGCTCTCCAGATACGGGTCATTGATCGGCACGAGCGGATGTTTTACCAGTTCTCCGAGAAAATACCAAAGCCAGATTCCGCCGACTCCGAGCGGCGCGGCAAGATACATCCAAGTAAAACTCGTTGCGAAATCCGTTTCGTTTCCGCCCGCTCCAATCAGCGGACTCGGACCGATCATATAGAACATATCAACCAGCCGCAGAACCAGGATGAAAACAGCGACTCTCGCCAGCCATTTGGCATTACGCTTCAAGTCACGGTTGAGCAAAACCAGAAACGGAAACGCAAAATGAAAAACCAGCAGCAAAATACCGATATATGCCCAGGTTCCTTCCATTCTCGTCAGATACCAGTGCGTCTCTTCGGGTAAATTTCCCGACCAGATAATCAAAAACTGCGAAAAGTTAAAATATGCCCAAATCATCACGAGCGCGAGCATCAATTTTCCAATGTCGTGAAAATGTTTGCTGCCTAAAACTCGATTCATCGGTGCTTTGTTTGCCAAAAACGCCAGCAGAGCGACGGCGAAACAAAAACAACTCAAAGCCCAGCCGACTGCATACAGCATTCCCCAAATCGTCGAATACCAGTGCGGGTCGAGCGTCATCACCCAATCAATTGCGGCAAAAGTAACGACCAGCACGTAGAAAACCATCGTCGGACCTGAAAACTTCGATAGATCGTTTGCCAATTTCAGAGCCATTTCAGGATCATCCGTCTGATCTTGTTTGAGCGACCAGATATTTAGGAAATAAGCCATCGCTCCCCACATCACGAAGTATATTGCCGCTCGAATGATAAACCAATGCGTCGTCAAATACGGCTGACGTTCCATCAGAATTCTATCCGTATTTATATCAATAGTCGTCCATTCGTAAATCGAATGAGTAGCAACTCCGATAGCGATTGGGACGAATAAAATGGCGATGATCGGCAGTGTTCTCGAACAGGCTTCGGCGATTCGGCGAATCACGATGCCCCACGCGCCGCCCGTCAAATGCTGTAAAAGTAAAATTCCCAAACCACCGATTCCGATGCCTCCCCAAAAGATAAATCCGAGCAGCCAAGCCCGCAAAGCCTGTTCGCGGGATTCAGGAAAAATCGCGGCAATAATCAAGATAATCGCCGAAACAACGCCGCCTATTCCGAGGGCGACGGTTCTCCAACTGTTAAGGTCGGCGGGCGCGTCGAAATTTGTATTCTCTCTGTTCATTTATTTGCCTTCCTCCGGCATTCTTAATCCTCCCGTCGCATCGTTTTTCGGTGCAGTCGGAGTGCCGCCGTTAACATTAGACGGCGCAACCTTCGTGTTGGGTTTGTTCGCCGAGGAAGTCATCGGCATATTTCCGTTGGGGTTTTGACTAATTTGCAAGGTTCGAATGTAAGCGACGATTGCCCAACGGTCGGCAGGCGGAATCTGCGAAGCATAACCGTTCATTTTTCCCTGCCCGTTCGTGATGACATCAAAGAAATGCCCGACCGGAGCGTTTCGCAAACGGTCGTCGTTGTAAGTAGGCGGTTTGGAAAACCCGCGCCGCACAATCATTCCGTCGCCGTTGCCGACCGGACCGTGACAGACGATGCAGAAAACCTTGTAACGCTGTTCACCACGGTCAATCAAATCACCGGTTAGGGGAACCGGAAAATCACTGACCAGCCCCGAAAAATCGGTCATCAAACTGTTTCCCGAAGCGTCAACCGCCGGTGTCGCCGCCGGATTCGGCGCAGGCGTTTGTCCCTTGTCTTCCATTTTACCGGCGTAGAAGGCTTTGTCTTCGCGCAGGTATCCGCGCGGAACCGTTCCTTCCGGCAAATCGCGCGATGCTCGATTATCACTAAAAAAATCACTCTGCCTGTAAGCCTTATAACGCGGCTGATCCTGCATATCGTAACGACAGCCGACTACCGACAGACTAAAGACCACCAACAGCAGAGAATATATTGCTCGCTTTCCAACCTTCGACTTATTTTTCAACATCAAAAACCTCCTGCGCGTTCAGGCTTTCCATAAAACTTCTCGTTTCGTCATAATCAAACTTCGCGTCTTTACTCTCGATCAATAAAAAGAATTTTTCGCGTGTAGCAAGGGCGAAACGCGGAACATTAAAAACCGGATGATACGGCTGCGGCAAACCGTTTAAAACAATCATTCCGAAAACCGCGACCAATGCCGCAAACAAAATCGTCAACTCGTAAATCGGCGGAATAAATGATGTCAAACTGAAATGCGGACGACCGCCGACGATGATCGGATAATCAACAACGTGAGTAAAATAAGTTAAAGCCAAACCCGTCAACAATCCCGCAACGCCGCCGCCGAACACCAGAAAGGGTAAAATCGAACGCTTAATGCCGAGAGCCTCGTCAATTTCGTGTAGCGGAAACGGTGAAAAAGCGTCGGTTTTTTTGTAACCGGCTTCGCGGACTTTGTTTGCCGCATCAACCATCTCGGTCGGCGTATCAAATTCCGCTAACAGTCCGTAAATTTTCTCGTTCATATCTTTTTACTCTGCAGCCAGCCGCACCGGTTGGCGACCGATTTGACACGGGTGAGTTGCCCTTATTGACCAATCGCGGACAAGCGCGGTTGGCTGCAAACTTATTCTATAAAATCCTACGTCTTTTCCGTGTTTTGAACGCCCAGCACACTCTCGTCAAAGTCTTCCGAATGCCCGTGCGCGTCTGCCTGCGGCAAAAGCGTTCTGACCTCGAAGATCGAGATTATCGGCAGGAACCTGACAAACAAAAATATCAAGGTTACGAATAATCCCATCGTGCCGATAAACATTGACCAATCCCAAAATCTCGGCGAATACATCGCCCACGACGACGGCAGATAATCACGGTGTAGACTCGTTACGATGATAACGAATCTCTCCAGCCACATTCCGACGCTGACGACCAAAGAAATAACAAACAGCCAGAACGGGCTTTCACGAAAACGCTTGAACCACAAAAACTGAATCGAAATACCGTTGCACAAAATCAGCATCCAGTAAGACCACCAATACGGACCGCCCCAGATGCGGTTGTAGATCATATATCTCTCGTATTCACCCGCACTGTACCAACCGAAGAACGCCTCCATCAAATATCCGTAAACGACGATCAAGCCGGTCGCCAGCATCACTTTACCCATATAAATAAGATGCGCGTCGGTGATGAAATCTTTCAGGTTATACCATTTTCTAAGCGGAATGCACAGAATCAGAACCATCGCAAACCCGGCGAAGATTGCGCCCGCTACGAAATACGGCGGGAAAATAGTCGCGTGCCAACCCGGAACCTGCGAAACCGAAAAGTCGAAACTAACGATTGAGTGAACCGAAAGAACCAATGGTGTCGAAAGTCCGGCAAGCAATAAATAAGCGATTTCGTAACGATGCCAATGCCGCGCCGAACCGCGCCAACCCATCGAAAGCAAGCCGTAGGCGATTTTGAAATACTTATTTTTCGCCCGGTCGCGCAGGGTAGCAATGTCAGGAATTAAACCGACAAACCAGAACAATGCCGAAACGGTGGCGTAAGTCGAAACTGCGAAAACGTCCCAGATCAAAGGACTGCGAAATTGAGGCCACATCCCCATCGTGTTCGGATATGGAAACATCCAGTAGGCAAGCCACGGTCGTCCCGTGTGAAGAAGCGGAAACAATCCGGCACAGGCGACGGCAAACAGCGTCATCGCTTCGGCAAAACGGTTGATTGACGTGCGCCATTTTTGATTCATGAGCAGCAGAACCGCCGAAATCAAGGTTCCGGCGTGTCCGATACCGATCCACCAGACGAAATTGATAATATCAAATGCCCAGCCGACCGGCTGATTGTTGCCCCAAATTCCGACACCGGTGAAAAGTAGGTAGGTAATCGTCACCAACAACATTTGGAGAACGAGAAAACCAGCCCCGAATCCGAGAAACCAGCCGAACGGCGTTTTCTTTTTCAGAGCCAAATCGCCGATTTTGTCCGAAACGGTTCCGAAGTCGTGCTTGCCTTCAACCATCTGCGGTCGAAGTCTTATTTCCGTCGGTTGTAATTTTTGTGCGTCTTGCATTTTATTTTCCGATTATTTCGTTGTCCGAAAATTTTTAGTGTGCGCCTTCTTTCCCCTTGCGATCCTCTTTTTTATGCTCGACCTCGTGCTTTTCCGGCGGTCTGTAATCAGGCATTTCTTGGCTCTGATTCTTCAAACCAGCTAAGTAAGTCGTTCGCGGCTGCGTATTTAATTCATTAAGCAAAATGTAATTGCGCGGGTCTTTTTTCAGTTTGACGACCTGACTGTTCGGGTCGTTCAAATCGCCGAAGACAATCGCGTCTGCCGGACAGACCGACTGACACGCCGTAACGATTTCGCCATCGCGCACTCGACGGTCATCTTTCTCGGCTTCGATTCGTGCTGAAGCGATCCGCTGAACACAATACGTGCATTTTTCCATCACGCCGCGACTACGAACCGTAACTTCCGGGTTTCGCATCAGTTTATACTGCGGCGTGTCCCAATCCTGATAAAGCAGAAAATTGAACCGTCGAACTTTATACGGACAGTTATTCGAGCAGTAGCGCGTTCCGATACAGCGGTTATAAACCATATCGTTCAAGCCTTCCGCGCTGTGAACCGTCGCGTGAACCGGACAGACGACTTCGCACGGAGCCTGCTCGCACTGCTGACAGAGAAGCGGCTGAAAATGCGGACCGTCAGGATTATTGATGTCATCGCCGCTGTAATAGGCATCAACTCTCATCCAGTGCATTTCACGGCTGCGCTCGACTTGCTCGCGCCCGACGACGGGAATGTTGTTTTCCGATTGACACGCGATGACGCAGGCATTACAGCCGACGCAACTGTTTAAATCAATCGTCATCCCCCATTTATTACCCGTATATTGAAATCCGGGATACATCGAAGTATCGTAGCCTGATTCTTCTTCCTGTTTTTCTTTAAGCTGTTCGCCTCTGACTTCGACTTCGTTGATTTCCCAGGTTCGGAGTATTTCGCGCCCTTCCATATTGAAATGGATTTGCGTCGAGGCAATAGTTTTCTGCTCGCCGGTTCTGGTTATTTCGCCGAAACCGTTCCACATCGCGCTTGAAGTCTGCACGTCAAAAGCATTGTAGCCAATGCCTGTTCCAATGCGTCCGGCGCGAGTTCGCCCGTAACCCATATAAATCGTAATCACGCCGTCCGGCTGACCGGGCGTAATCCACATCGGCACGTCCTGTCCGATTTCCGCGCCGTTCATTTTCAGACGCACCGCATCGGAGATTAGATTACCGCCTCTCGTGTTGATAAACGCTGTCCCCTGCGAACCGCCGACAAACTCTTCCTCATCGACATTCTGATTTATTTTTAGTTCCTGCGCGGTTCGCGGACTGATTAGAGCGACATTTTCCCAGGTGATTTTCGTCAGCGGATTCGGTAACTCCTGAAGCCAACCGTTGTTGGAAAATCGCCCGTCGTAAACGCTCGGATCGGGCAGAATCGAGATTTCGAGATTGCCGTTCGGGGCGGGCGCAGCCATTTGACTCATAAACGCGCCGTTAACCGTAACCGTCTTCGCCGCCGCCGCCGTATTCGGGACAATGCCGTTATGGACGACTTTGCGCCAGTTCTCGTCGAAAGTTTTCGCCGTCGGACTAACGCTGCCGCCCGTCGGGTTAGCGGCTTGATTTTGCGTCGAAGTCGCCGAAGTAACTTGTCCGACCGGATTGCCAGCCGTCGCGGTGGTCGCCGTCGTCATCGCTCGCGGCGCGACGGCGGAGAAGCCCTGTTTCTGCCAATTTTCTTTTACGATGTCGTAATCTTTTTTATCGTAGTTTTCTTTAAAGAAAAGCTGCGCTAACTCGTGAACACTATGGCTTTCATAAAGCGGTTGAATGATCGGCTGAACGATGGAAACCGTGCCGTCAAAAGCGCGGGTGTCGCTCCACGATTCCAGATAGTGCTTTTCGGAAATGTGCCACTGACAAATTTCCCCCGTTTCATCTAAATGCTGTCCGATATGCACCCGAAAAGGAACTTTTTTGCCCTCGTCATTCGGATCATCGGGATTCAATTTAAAACGCTTTAGATTCAACTTTAGATCAGCGGGAGTATTATATGCCGGGTTGCCGCCCATCACGATCAGCATTTTGACTGCGCCGTTGTCAATTTCGGTGATTAGCTGCCGCAGTTGATCAATCTGCAAAACATCGGCAAACGGCTGAAACGGTTCGATGTATGTTACCGTCGTGCCGGCGTTGCCGAGCGTTTGATTGATCGCGTGAGCCAGCGCGTGAACCGACGGCGGCTGATTATCGCCGGCGATGACAATGGATTTTCCGCGATTCGCCTGCAAATCTTTCGCCATCGTCTGAATCCACTGCGCGTTTTCCGTATAAGTCGAATTCGCGCCCGCCACGCCGACCGCCGCCGCAATCGCTCTCGCAATTTCCGGCATCTGACTCGGTTTGACAGCGAGACGATGATCGGCTTTTGCTCCGGTCAGAGTCATCGTGGTTTCTATCGCGTAAAGACGATTGATCTCTTTTTTTTCTTCGTTATACAAACGACTTTGATTGAAATCTTTGATGTAGCGGACGTTAAAATTCGAGAAAATATCCGCGTCAAGTGACAAGACTCGCGTCGCCTGATCGAACTTGTAAATCGGCTGAACGGGCGAACCGAAAGCCATCTTCGCGCCCGCGATTGAGTTATCTTTATTGATCGGCTCGTATTGATACCAACGCGCGTTCGGCAGTTCCGCCAAAATCTGCCGCATTTGAGCGACCAGCGTCGGCGACGTAACCGTTTCGGTTAAAAATCGCACGCCCGCGCCGCCGTCCACGCGGTTTTCGTCGAGCTTCGCCCGAAGTTCCGTCATAAGCCGCTGCCACGTCGAAGGCGTTCCGCGATAGACGACCTCCTGCGAACGATCTGGGTCATACATATCGAGCAGAGAGGCTTGCGCCCTCACGTCGGTCGCGCCGAGGCTCTGCGGGTGTTCGGGGTTTCCTTCAATTTTTGTCGGGCGACCTTCGGTTGATTTGATAAACAACCCGGTCGCTACGCCGCCGAGCGTCATCGCCGTCGCGTAAAAATTAGGCTTGCCCGGGATCAGTTCTTCCGGCTGCTTGACATAAGGGACGATTTTTTCGGCGGGCTGAATCACGCAGCCGGTCAAACCGGCAAACGCCAGGGATGCACCCATTACTTTGATAAAGTTGCGGCGACTTAAGCCGTCTTCCCAATCTTCGGCGTGCTGCGGATACTCGTGCTTGACGAACTCTTCGAACTCCGGCGCGTCAGCGAATTCTTCAACGCTGCGCCAATAATCCCTTCCGCTTTTCTGGAGAATTTTATCTCGCAACAATGCAAAGTTTGTTTTGCTGTCTTTGCTCGACATTTGTTTTTGATTCCTCAATTTGAGATTCAAGATTTAGAATTCAGAGTTTGAGATTCTGAATTCTAAATCTTGAATCCTGAATTCCTACCTGTGACAAGTCGAACAACTCGTCATCATTTCCTTGCTTCTGATTTTGTAATCGGCTTTCAACTGAAGGCGTTCCTTATCGGTTATATCGCCGTCGCTCCAGTTCATATTATAAATTTCCGACTTCGGGCGGATAAATTTCTCCGGTTCGCGGTGGCACGACAGACACCATTCCATCTGGAGAGTGTTTTCCTGATAGACGGCGGGCATATTATCAATCTGCCCGTGGCACGTCGAACAGCCGACACCTTTGGCAATGTGAATGCTGTGATTGAAATAAACATACTCCGGTAAATCGTGAACCTTTTCCCATTGAATTGGTTTGTTGTCGCGGTAGCTCGCCCGCACCGGCTCCAAATAAGGGCTGTCCGACCAAATCTGCGTGTGGCAGTTCATACAAGTCTGCGTCGGCGGCATCCCGGCGGACGAAGAGGTTTCGACCGCCGTATGACAATATCGGCAGTCAATTCCGTCGTCGCCGACGTGATGTTTATGGCTGAATTGAACCGGCTGCTGTTTTTCTATATAGCGTCCGGTCAAATAACTCGACCGCGCCACCTGCGTAAAAACAAGACCCGCTACACCTGCCAAAACAATCGCTACCGCAATGGTGATTTTGGCAACATTATTTGCTGAATGATGAAAAATTTGTGCCATCTTTTCCTTTCAATCTCGAAACTTATAGTTCACCGTGTCCTAGATTAAAAATCTAAGCTGATGATAAAACACGACTTCTATTATTAAGACCCGAATGCGAAATACTTAGTTTTAATTCTACAGAATCTGAGGGAATCCGCAAATTCTATATCTCACTAAGCTAAAACGATAGATTTCTTTGAGACTTTGTGCAAGTTTTCACTAAATTAGTTTAGCTGATAAAACAGATGAAAAAATTCTGTTTGCTTTTTTAAGATTGCGCCGCAAGAATCGCGGCTCCGGCGGCGGCGGCATTTCCGCCGAGTTCGCCGCCGACGATTTGCGTCGCTTGAAAGGACGGCGCGAAGGAAAGCTCTTTTGCCCTTTGAATGATGGAATTGAGAACTAAGTTTTCCGCCTGCATAATGCCGCCGCCGACCACGATTTTTTCGACGTTCAACAAATTTATTACTCCGGCGAGTGCCGCGCCGACGTATTTTCCGGTTCTGTCGAGCATCAAAATCGCAAAATCATCGCCTTCCTGCGCGGCTTTAATCACGTCTTTCAGCCCGATTTCTTCTTCGTCCAAACTACTCAGCGAAGAAGTGCTGTCCTGCTGAAAACGGCTGCGGGTGCGCCGAACGATGCTGGCGGCGGAGGCGACATCTTCGAGCTTTACGCCGTCCGAATTGATGGCGATATGCCCGAATTCCCCGGCGAAACCGCTCGCGCCGTGCCAGATTTTCCCTTCAAAAACGAATGCGCCGCCGATTCCCGTGCCGAGCGTCGCGTAGAATATGTTGCGGCTGCCGCGTCCCGCGCCCAGCACGAATTCACCGTAGCCGGCAGCGTTCGCGTCGTTTTCAACCGTAATTTTCAAATTCGTTGCGGCTTCCATTTCGCCCAGAAAGTCAATCGTTTCGTGTTCGGGAATAAACGTCGAAAAAGCGACGCGCTTGGTTTCCTGATTGACCAGCCCCGGCACGGCGATCCCGATTTTCCCAAAGTCGCCGAACCGCGATTTTGTTTCTCCAATAAATTCTATCAACTGCGAAAACAGCGTCTGGTCGCTGCCAATCGGATACCGATAAACGTCGAGAAGTTTGCCGCTGCCGTCCAAACAGACCGACTTGAACCACAATTTGGAGACCTCTATGCCGACCGTTTTTTCCGTGCGATTATTAGTTTCATTCATTAGACAACTTTCCTAAATAAGTGCTGATTCTGCTAAAATTAACGGAATGAGCGTATTTGAAAAATATAAATTGAAACGTCCGGCGGAATTTACTC
>JAYVGL010000120.1:0-14741 GCA_043772175.1 Pyrinomonadaceae bacterium
ATAATCTTCATTTATCACGCGCAGATTGCGAAAACCCATAAATTTCGGATCGTGATAAGTGTTGAATGAAAACGTATATTTCGTGTCGAGCCAGCCGTAGTTACCGCCGCCTCGCGCTTCACTTTTTCTGATATTAATCATTTTACTTTTCCCTCTCGTTCGTCTATTTCAAGCGTCGGATTTTTCCGACTTGATAAATCAATCTTACGACAGAAACCGGACGTTGTAATCATCAATCGGGTGGAGGCTTTTCTCATCAATTCGGGTGATAGAATGTTTCGTCAAATCACGCCCGTTTCCATAAAAGTCATCACCGCATTTTCCGTGTCGAGTTCGGCTTCGATGCCGACCGGCAGAGTGAATTGGTCGCGGATATGACCGAAGGAAAGTCCGTAAATGACGGGAATTTTAAGATCGCCGAGCCGGTCTTTCAAGACCTCAAGCAGACTTTGCGAACCGGCGGATTTTGGGTTGCAGTCTTCAAAAACGCCGAGCGCGATACCCGCAATCTGCCGCAAATCAACCGCTTGCCGAAGTTGCGTCAGCATTCGGTCAATGCGATACGGCTGTTCGCCGACATCTTCGATGAACAGAATTTTTCCTTTCAAATTTCGCAAACCGAACGGCGTTCCCGTGAGCGCGGACAGCAGGGAAAGATTGCCGCCGATTAATCCGCCGCGACATTTTCCCGGCGTGATCGTTTCGGTTTTGAACAGATTCGATTCTTTGGCGGCGTTGTCCGGCGAAAGTTCGATTTTGTACGGCGCGGACGGATTCGTCAGCGTGTTGATAATGTGCTTTTTCGCGTAATCGGAAAAGGTCGCCGCGCCGGTCGGACCGTGAAACGTGACTAATCCGGTGTTTTGGTGAATCGCTGTGTGCAGTGCCGTGATGTCCGAATAACCGATGAGAATTTTCGGATTTTTTTTGATTAAGTCAAAGTTCAAATCGGGCAGAAGCCGCGACGCGCCGTAACCGCCGCGCACGCACCAAACCGCTTTTACTTCTTTATCGGCAAATGCCTGATGCAAATCTTCGAGACGTTCCTGGTCGGTTCCCGCCAGAAACCCTTTGCGGGCGCGGGCGTTTTTCCCGACTTTGGTTTTGAATCCCAAATTGCCGAGATTTTGCAGGGCTTTTTCAAATTCCTCCGGCTCGACACCGCTCGCCGGAGCGATTAACGCAATCGTGTCGCCCTGCGTCAAACGCTTCGGCTTGATGATTTTTCTGTCTTTGGCAAACTGCCGCTCCGCCGCAAAATTGGTTTGTGCCAGCAAAAGCAGTGTCGCCGCCGCCGTTAAAAATTCGCGTCTTTTCATAAATTTAATGTGTTTGAAGAATCATCTGCCCACGAAATACACGAATAAAACGAAAATGGAAATACTTTCAATGTCCTTATTTTTAGTTTATTTCGTGTATTTCGTGGGCAAAACATTTTGATTTCATAGCTGTTCTAAACGTCAATTCGCACCAAACCGCGCCTTATCGCCGAAGTCGCGGCGGAAGTTCGGTCGGACACGCCGAGCTTTTCAAAGACGTTTTTAACGTGCGTTTTAACCGTATTTTCCGACACATTCAAGCCAAAAGCGATTTCTTTATTCGAGTTTCCGCCGACCAGCATCTGTAAAACTTTTCGCTCCTGCGGCGTGAGTTCCTCTTGACCGAAGTTTTCGCTCAAAATCTCGGCGATGTCCGCCGGAATGTATTTTCTGCCTCGACTGACGGAGCGAATCGCTTTTATCAATTCGCTTTCCGAAACATCTTTGCAAATATAACCCGACGCGCCTTTTTTCAGGAGACGCGAAATTTCCGCGTCTCCGGCGTGTTCGGCTAAAATCAAAATGACGGCGCGATTATCTTCGCTGAAATAATCGTCCAAAACATCAATCGCGCACGAATCCGGCAGACGCAAACTCAAAATCGTTACATCGGGTTTCAGCGTCCGAAAAAGCTCCAAACCTTTCGCGCCCGTCGCCGCTTCTCCGACAATCTGAACGTCGCTTTCGCCGGTCAGTATCGTTTTGATGCCGACTCTGACCAGCGTTTGATTTTCGACGAGCAACAGGCGAATCGTCTTCGGCGTTTGATTGTTCATAGCGGTTTATTTTAGATTAAAAACGCCTGATAAATAAATCAGCGGCTTTTGATTGGCGAAATTGTTCCGCCCATTTCCCTCGCGCATCTCTCCGTTGTGATATATTGGTGGGCGTTCCAGTTTAATTTAACCGATTAGTTTTCGAGAGAAAACTCGTCTTTCTGTCGAATGGCGTTTGACGCGGGCGATGTTCCGTTCGGCAATTTCGCCGTAATCGCAGTTGGAGAATTGCGGAACGGATGTTTTTCCATACAAAAATCGAGCTAAAAATTTAAGGAGAATAAAAAAATGCCAATACTAACCGAACCCGTCGGCTCCCTGCCGCGACCGATGAAATTGCAAACAGCGATTGCCGATTATGACGCAGGACGCATTACGAAAGCAGATTTAAAAGTTGAGCAGGACGCAGCTTGCAGGGATTCCATCGAACGAATGGAAGCGACCGGCTCGCCGATCAACTCCGACGGCGAACAACGCGCTTCGAGCTTTGCGACGTATCCGCTCGCCGACACTTTGGCGGGAACCGGACTCGCCGACAATCTGGCGGGCGACGGGCAGTATTTCGCCATTTTCACCGACGGACATCACCGCCAATTACCGCGCTTAACCGGCGGACCGTTCAAATATAAAACCTACGCGGCTGATTATTTAAAGGAAGCGATGCCGCTTGCCAACAAGCCTTTGAAACAAGCCGTCATCGCGCCTTCGATGCTGTATTTGCTGTATCCGCTCGACGGCGAAATCGAAAATTACACCCGCGAACAATTCGCCGAAGATTTGGTCAACGAATGCGAAAAAGACATCCGTCAATGTTTTGAAGCGGGTGCAAAACGAGTTTCGATTGATTTTACCGAAGGCAGACTTGCCTGCCGCAACGACCCGAACAATCCTTGGACGGGACGCGGAATGCTCGAACAATTTATCGCTCTTAACAACCGCGTTCTCGCTCGTTTCACGCCCGAAGAACGAGTGAACATCGGCATCCACACCTGTCCCGGCGGCGACTGCGACTCGACGCACAGCGCGGATGTTGATTACGCCGAACTCCTGCCGAGTATGTTCAAAATGAACGCCGGTTATTTCCTGATCCAACTGGCGAGCGAACCCGATAAAGAGCGCGTTTACAAACTTCTGGGCGAACATAGCCGCGAAGATGCCGACGGCGTGAAACAAGTCTGCTTCATCGGTGTCATCAACCCGCAAAGCCCGATTATCGAAACGCCCGAACAAGTCCGCGACGACCTCGTTTTAGCCGCCAAATACATTCCCGTCGAACGTCTCGGCTCAACCGACGACTGCGGATTTTCGCCGTTCTCGATTGATGTCAAACCGAAACACGGCTCGCCCGATTTCGCCAGAGATGTCGCCTTCCGTAAAATCGAGTCGCGCATTAAAGGAACGCAGATGGCTTCGGAAGAATTAGGCGTGGGTTAGTTGAACAACAAATTTATCAGAAAGAAAAGGTTGGCGAATCTACTTCGCCAGCCTTTTCTTTCTGATAAACTATCCGTTCTTGTCGTAAGCGGTGGCAAATTGTTAGAGCAAAATTTCCTTCGTTATTACAAATTAAATCGTGAAATTCGTGAATAATTAACTAATAGTGTCCTCATTATGAAAAACAAAGGGATTATTGCAAGAAGAATCTCTCTCAAAAGGTTTCGCAAGAAAATTCTTAGAAAAAACAAGATATATGCGGGCGAAATCGCTACAAGGCAGTATCTTGAAAGAAGAGAAGAGAAATCTATAAATAAGCTAAAAAACAAACTTGGCGGTGAAATCACCTACGAGAGTGTTTTGCGAACTTATTTGCCGACTAACTTATCCTATTTATTAAATTGTGAAAACTGCGATTTTTCTTGGGAAAATTTGATGAAAATCAAACCTTGGGAAATGGAAGTCTTTAAAGTTCCCAAAACATTTTCATTGATTGATAATCCAGACGAAACCTATTACTTTCTGAAACAAGTTTTGTATGCTTTGCTCAAAGGCAAAAAGGGAACTTTGTACTTTGATTATGAATTTTGCACAGAACTTGAAATTGCAGCTCAGGTATTTTTAGACATTATGATTAAGGATGTAATTAGTGTTTACAATATCTGCTCAAGAAAAAGAGTTCTAAGAGAAACTTTAGGTGTCATTAAAATTGTTGGTCTTACGAATCAAATAAATACTCTAAAAAATAATGAATCTGCATTGAAGATTCTGTATTCAGTTGGTTCGATGAATATACACGCGAAGAAGAAAGTTCAGTTTAGGGACATAGAAAAGTATGAACTTTGTGAATACAGCAGAAGTCCAAGTGAAATGAAAAATATCGCAAAACAAAGAGATGCGATTGACACTAGCACTCTTGTTGACTATGTGAGAAATTGCTTGAAAAGGGTTGGCAAAGATTTACCTTTTGAAGATTTGACGAGTTTGACAAATATCGTCACAGAGGCACTAATTAATGCTCAAGAACATTCAACAGTTGGAACGAGATTTTCTATTGGTTATTACCAAGACAACAAAAAGTCTGAAGGTCACAGTGGCGTGTTTAGATTAGTGATTATAAATTTTGGTAAAACGATTTATGAAAAATTTGCCGATCCTGCTTGTGAAAACCCTAGAGTCGTTGGGCTTATGAAAGAATTGTCTTCTAATTACACTAAAAGAGATTTTTTTCTGCAACGGGAGTTTGAAGAAGAAACTCTTTGGACACTTTATGCTTTGCAAGATGGTGTGACTTCGGTTTCCCCAGAAGAGTACGAGATTAGAGGCGGTGGAACTATAAGATTTATTGAAAGTTTCCTTAAATTAAATGGTGACGGTAAACACAATGAGCGCAACTCAAGAATGACTGTATTGTCAGGAAATACTTCTATTATTTTTGATGGAAAGTATAAGGTGGTTGACAAAATTGACCAAGATGGGAATATCGGAGTTATGACTTTTAACGAAAGTGGTAAAATTGAAGACAAGCCAGATAAAAATTACGTTCGGTTTGTCAAGAATTACTTTCCAGGAACGATTATTGGAGCTAGAATTTGGCTTGACGAGGAAGCAATTAATGTCAATGAAAAGTGACGAAAATACAATTAATTTAGAGATTTATCGCATAAAAGGCGCAAAGGTTTTGACAGGACGCTCCTTTGGTAAACATGTGAGAGAAGACTCAAGAATTGATGAAATCGAAAATAATTTTGAAGAGGTTAATGTAACAATACCCGATGATATTTACTCAATTGCTCCTTCTTTTTTAGAAGAATTTTTTGTTAACGTAATAAGAAAATTAGGTAAAGAAAAGTTTCTAGTGAAATTTAAGTTTAATAACAAAGGGGAATATGATTATGAAACAGCACTGCATGAAGCGATTGAAAGAGTTTTGAGAAAAAAAACAGCACTAGACTAAAAAATTAATGTTCCAAGATACACCTGAAACAAAGCAGACATTGGATTGGCTCACATTTATTTTAGATTTAATAAAAATTCTTGCCCCAATCGCAACCCTGATTATTTCAATCATCAATTTGAGATACGCGCTTTGGATGTTCAGGTATAAGAATCAGCGAGAGGATGAAGATAAAGATCGTGGCAGGCAAATCGACTGGTTTAAAAAGTTAGTTCTTGACCATAATCTATCACAATTTTACGGCTTTTTTGAAAATTTAGAAGTTGAATGCAAAAAATTGAATGATGATAACTGTTCTCTTGAAGTTAAAAAGCAGATCGAATCAGCAAACCTTGAACAGCAAATTATTTTGAGAAGAAATTTCATAGAAACTTTGAGTATTGTTGACGAATCTCTCTATGATTATACGCTTGAAAAGATTGACACGCTGATTGAAAACATGAACGGATCTATTTTTAACCAAGGTATAAACCTGACTCACAAACCAATGTTTGAAGATAAAATATTAATCCCAATCTCTGAAACTAGAAAAGATATTTTGAAAAGAATGTTTGAGTATAGAGGTGAAAATACTAAACTCTTGAAATCTTAAATTTTACAACAAGATTTTAAAACCTTCCTGTTCAAAATGCCGGTCGTGCGTGAGAATTTCGTTGATATTAAATTCACGGCAAACATTCATCGAAATACAATCTGTCAGGCTGTAACCTTTGTCGAGACGCGATTCGTAAAGTTCGAGTGCTTCGAGAAAAGTCGTCTCATTTCGCGCAATGACTTTGACGCGAACGTCGAGCAAAATTTCGCGGACGAAAGCCGAAACTTTCATCCGCATAAATTGACCGTGTTCAGAGTAGAAATTTAAGAACTCGGTTAGAATATCTTCGGTTGTCACCAAATTAAAATCCCGCGTTGCCGTTTCGACCGCGACTGATTTTTGATGCCATTGGTCTTTAGGATTTACCAGCGCAACCAGATGTAAGAGTTAGTCTGAAAAGTCCGTCAGTTAGACTAAACTGTTCTAATGACTAAAAAAGAAAGTTATCCGAGTGATCTGACTGACGAACAATTTGAGTTTATCAAACAATTTTTACCGAAGTCGAATCAGTTCGGGAGACCGTCGCTGGATTTGCGGCAGGTTTTGAATGCGTTGTTGTATGTGGTGGTCGGGGGGATCGCGTGGCGGATGTTGCCGAAGGAGTTTCCGTGCTGGAAATCGGTGTATCATTATTTTTGGAAATGGCGCAAAAGTAATGATTGGCAGAGGGTGTATGAAGCGTTACACGAGTTGGAGCGGGTGCGGCAAGGGAAAGCCGAGCAGCCGAGTGCGGGCTGTCTGGACTCGCAGTCGGTCAAGAATGTGGCGGGCGAACAAGAAGACCGAGGTTATGACGCGGGCAAGCATATTACGGGACGGAAACGACATTTGTTAGTGGATACTTTAGGTCTGCCAATCGCGGTCAAGGTAACGGCGGCAAGCGAGAGCGACCAAGCCGGAGCGCGAAAATTATTCTCCGCCGCCAAGGATAAACTAAAAAGTATCAAGAAGATTCGGGTGGACGGAACCTATCGCGGCGCGGCGCGGCACACGGAAGTAAAAGAGCAATACGGGATTGAACTGGAAGTCAAGAAAAATGAAACCGGAGTCAAAGGCTTTGTCGTGCAAGCTAAAAGATGGGTCGTGGAAAGAACTTTCGGGTGGTTCGTGCAATCGCGCCGACTGGTGCGTGAATATGAAAAACTAACCGACAGCACGGAGGCGATGATTCATCTGACGATGATTAGAATGCTGGTCAGACGGCTGGCTCCTGACTTTTCAGACTAGCTCTAAGGTGTCAACAAACAGTTCGTTCATTTTTTCGGTGCGCCGTAAAGATAATGGTCGAGATTAGCCGAAGCGTCGGTCGGGATTTTGTCGAGTTCCTTTTCGGGAATATCCTTCAAATGCTCCTTCCAAATTTCCCACAGCGTTCTTCGCGGCGGCTCGATTGTTTCGACGAATTCCAAAACTTTTTCTTGTTGTTCAGCCGATAAAACTTTTACTTTCTCAGCAATTTTTTCGGCGACATCGGTTTGCATAAATTACACCTCAACGCGATTTTATCACGACAATTCAAGGAAACGGGCAATGAAGAAAACATCGCACCGGACAATTACACTAACTTTTTCGCTTTCTTAATCACGTTTTCAACCGTAAAACCGTAATCGCGGAAAACGTCTTCGGCTTTGCCCGACGCGCCGAATTTATCAACGGTCAGCGTGTCGCCGTCGAGTCCGACGTATTTGTGCCAGCCCAGACTTACGCCCGCTTCGATTGCCAATCGTGCCGTAATGTTTTTCGGCAGCACGGATTCTTTATATTTGTCTGATTGCGCGTCGAAAAATTCCCAGCACGGCATCGAGACAATGCGGGTTGGTGTTCCCGAAGCGTTTAATTGTTCACGCGCCTGCATCGCCAAACCGACTTCCGAGCCGGTCGCAATTATTATCAATTTCGGTTCCTCCGCCGCGCCTTTTTTGTTTTCGGCTTCGGCTAGAATGTATGCGCCTTTGTGCAAGCCTTTGGCATCGGCGAATTTTTTGCGGTCAATCAGCGCGACTTTTTGGCGTGAGAGTGAAAATGCGGTCGGCGTGGTTTTGCTTAACAAAGCGGCTCGCCACATTTCGCGGGTTTCGTGCGCGTCGCACGGGCGGATGACGTTGAGATTTGGAATTGCACGGAGCGCGGCGAGGTGTTCGACCGATTGGTGCGTCGGACCGTCTTCGCCCAAGCCGATTGAGTCGTGCGTGTAAACGAAAATTACCTGAATGTGCGAGAGCGCGGCTAATCGAACTGCCGGACGCATATAATCGCTGAAGGTTTGGAACGTGCCGCCGAACGGAATCAGACTGCCGTAAAGTGCCATTCCGTTCATCTCCGAACCCATCGAATGCTCGCGGATGCCGTAATGAATGTTGCGCCCGTCGTAGGTTTCCGCCGTGAAACTGCCCGAATTTTTGATCGTCGTATTGTTCGACGGCGCGAGGTCAGCCGAACCGCCGAAGAGCTGCGGAAGCGTGTCGGCAATCGCGTTGATGATTTCGCCGGAATAAGCGCGGGTCGCTGCCGATTCGACATTTTCAAATTTCGGCAGAGATTTTTCCCAACCGTCGGGCAATTCGTTTTGGCGCGTGTCGGCTAAAACTTTGCCGAGTTCAGGATTTTCCTTTTCGTATTTTTTAACCAATGCTTCCCAGTCCTTTTCGAGTTTCGCGCCGGATTTAATTGATTCCCGAAAAACGGCTAACGCTTCTTTCGGAACGTAGAAATGTTTGTTTTCGTCCCAGCCGAGATTGCGTTTCGTCTCCTTGACGGCTTCCGCGCCGGGCGCGTCGGAGTGCGCTTTGTTCGTTCCCGCTTTCGGCATTCCGAAGCCGATAATTGTTTTCACGCGAATCAGTTTCGGTTTATCTTTGATGTTTTGCGCTTCCGTAATCGCGCGTTCGATGGCTTCGACATCGTTGCCGTCGGCGACTTCCAAAACGTGCCAACCAGCGGCTTCAAAGCGTTTCGTGACATCTTCGTTAAATGCGATGCTCGTATTTCCCTCAATCGTAATGTTGTTGTCGTCGTAAAAATAAATCAGATTTTTGAGCTTCAAATGCCCGGCAACCGAAGCCGATTCATAACTTACGCCTTCCATCAAATCACCGTCCGAACAGATGCAGTAAATATGATGGTCAATCACGGGGAAACCTTCGCGGTTAAATTTCGCCGCCAGATGTTCCTGCGCCATCGCCATCCCGACACCGTTCGCAAAACCTTGTCCGAGCGGTCCGGTCGTAATTTCTACGCCCGCCGTCAAAGTATTTTCCGGGTGTCCCGGCGTTTGTGAATGAAGTTGCCGGAAATTTTTCAACTCGTCCATCGGCAAATCATAGCCCGTCAAATGCAGCAAAGCGTAAAGCAGCATCGAACCGTGTCCGGCAGACAATAAAAACCTGTCGCGGTTGAACCACTTCGGATTTTTCGGATTGTGACGCACAAATTTCGTCCACAAAACGTAAGCCGTCGGAGCCATTCCGAGCGGCAAACCCGGATGTCCCGATTCGGCTTTCTGCACGGCATCGAGCGACAAAGTGCGGATCGTGTTAATACAAAGTTGGTCAATATTGGTTTTCGTTGCTGTTGTCATAATTTTAACAATAAATTTCTAAAGGTTACATATCCAACGAACCAGCGAATTTTAACTGTAATTCGTCGGTCAAATTTGCGCCATTGGTCAATGATTCATCTTCCGACATATTCCAGATTTCCGTCGCCATTTTTCTTTCGATAGCCGAACCGACAAAAAATAAGTTTGGTTTCAGGTTGATTTTAGCAAACGCCGATTCAATCCGTATAAGCGCGGTGCGCGCAGTTTTCCAGTGTTCGTCCGCACCAGCCGGATCAATACCGCCTTTCAGTTCGCCGAATGCTAAGTAAGAGTTCGGATTCAGGTAGATTTCTTTGGCTTGTTTTTTATTGATTTGTGAAGCGGAGCAGTCGAGCAAACATAGGTCTATGTTGTTCTTTACCGTCGGCACGGTGAGATTAAAAATTAGCGTTCGGCACTTATCATCCTTTTGCCAACTT
This sequence comes from Pyrinomonadaceae bacterium, assembly GCA_043772175.1. Taxonomy (GTDB): domain Bacteria; phylum Acidobacteriota; class Blastocatellia; order Pyrinomonadales; family Pyrinomonadaceae. The sequence continues at coordinate 10,099 of JAYVGL010000120.1, forward strand.
ATTCCGCGCAAGGTAATTTCAATGTCGGCATCGTTTTCAGTTGCCTTTAACCATTGGCTGTTGAGGGAATTCAGCCATTCGTAAGAACTACCTGAAATTCGCAAATTTGAAATTAAAGCGCGAATAAATTTTCTTTGAGCGATTGCGCCGCCCGCGTTACGCATCGAACCGCCCAAGGTATCGCCGCGTATCAGCAGGAAACGATAAACCAATTCCTCGACAAAATTTTCTCCTGAAGGTTCAAGAAAATTTTGCACGAGTCCTTTAATCGCATTCGATTTGTCCTGCTCCTGTAAATGCCCGACAGCTTTGTCTGAGATTCCGGCGGCAGTCAGCAAAGCAGATTGAATATCTTTTATTTTGATGAGTTCAGAAGGCTTTTGTGCGGTTAATGCAGTGAGTTTTAATGCTCTGGCTTGTTCGACAAAAGGCGTAGCGCGACGGTTTTTTTCTAAAGCTAACGCCACAAAACCGGCTCGCACGGCTTCGTAACTGGTAATTAAATCTTCGTAAGTTTTGAGATGGTTTAAATAGGATTTCACTCTAAAGTTTTCTCCAGACATAAACGCATTTTCTCAACACTTCGCGTCCGTGTTCGCCCATTTGCTGGCTGCTGTTACCTTTGCTTCCGGGTAAAACTAAAATCTTTTCAATCTTAAAGCCCAGTTGACGGGCAAAATCTGAAAGAATTAAATCAACCGAAATACTCACGCCCGCATAACGCACATTATCATTGACCATTATCAATGGCGCGCCTTGTTTCAAAACTCTTGCGCTTTCAGCAATTACACAAGCCATTTCGTAAAAATAGCCGCGCATCATTCGCAGAATGCCGTCGTTGTTCAAACGCTTTTCATCTTTTTCAACTCGGAGATATTCGAGAATTTTTTGTAGAAGTTTTTGATTATCTGCAACTTCGATGGCTTTCTGCCATTTCGGGTTTATTCCCAAAAGGTCTTTCGCTTTATTTTCAACCGTGCAACTCAGCATTCGCTGTCTCAAATCAACCAAACCTTTTTCATCAACGCCAAGTAAAGCTAATTCGAGCGCGTAAGTTCGGGTGTAATCGTAACGATTGCAATATGGCGGCGAAGTAATTAAACCATCGTAAAAATCAGCGGAAAGCGAAGGCATTATGTAGAGGCAAGAGCCTTCATACAACTTGATTTTTTTTTGTTCGGTTTCGTTTTTGAAAAGATTATTGGCTTGCAAATCCTCGATTATTTCTTTTATCTTTCCAGTTATCGCCGTCGAAAAATCAAAGATAACTCCTTTATTGAACGGCTTTTTTACATTGTCGCGTTTGCCTGAACGATTGTCCCAACGCAGATATTGACCGTCTTTTCTGGTGTAGCTGATTGATTCTAAAATACAAAGCAAGGCGAATTCCAAAGCCTCTCGAACATTTTTATTAGCTACTTTTTTAATGGCGGCTGAAAACTTTTCGATGTTGTCTTTTGTTTCCTTCGGGTATGCGCTGCCGGTAATTCTCAATTCGTTCAAAACGTCCTTTTCGACTTCTGATTCCCAAATCTTTTGCGAGATGAAATTTTGCAAATCCAAAATGTCCTGTTCGATTAATTTTGTTTCAAGAATTTCGCGTTTCTTGATAATTTGTTGGCAGATAGGTAAAAGTTCGATGCCCTCCGCCTGCAATCCGCGTTCACCGGCAACAAACAAAGTCGTTCCGCTTCCGGCAAAAGGGTCTAAAATCCTTCCGCTGTCTAACCCGTTCTCATTCAAAAAATAATCAATCAGCGAAGCGGAAAAGCCTTCTTTATACTTATACCAACGATAAGACGGGCGCGACTTATTGCCCTGAAAGCTAACTAAAACGCGAGATAAATCTCTACAAACTTCCAACTTATCAAAGAAGGTTTGCTCCAACTTTTTATCAAGTTCGATTATTGTCTCTTTTAATCGAATTTGATCTGTTATTTTTTTTTCTGCTAAAACTGCAATCATTTTATTTTCACTAAAACATCATAAAACTTTTCGTGCCTTTGACGTGCTTTTTTGTAAATTGCGTTACGCTTTTTGTCGAACTTAAACTCTCGACCTTTCGGCGTGCCAATTTTTTCGATGCTTTCTATTTTGCTAATCATTTCGAGCGCGTGCAAAACCGCACCGCGACTTGAGGCTTCGCGCACGTCTGGCAGGCTTAGATTTGCCGCGAGAACGTCGGCGATGATTTGCGTCCAGACGGGCGATTCGCGGAGTGCGCCGCCGGACGCGATGATCTCCTTGATTTTGCAGATTTTGTTCAGTTGATCGTAGATTTCCGCGAAGCGATAGGCGACCGATTCGAGCGCGGCTTGCGCGATGTCAACCGTGTCGGTCGCCGACCTTAAACCCAGAATCGCGCCGTGCGCGTTTTCGTGATAGCCCGTGCCGCGTTCGCCCGCGAGGAACGGCAGAAACGTCAGTCCGTGCGAATCTGGAATGCGCTTTTCGATTTCCGTCTCGATCTCGTCATCCGTTCCGTTCAGCTTTAAATTGTCTTTCAACCAGCGATAAAGTCCGCCGCCGTCCGACAACGCGCCGCCGATGATAATTCGTTTGCGGTCAATGCGATAACACCACAAACCGCTTGGAATTTTGTCGGGAACGTCGCCGGAAAAAGCAACGCGCATCGCGCCGGAAGTGCCGATCATCAGCGCGGCTTTCGATTTTTCGACGCAGCCCGCGCCAATATTATTCGCCGCGCCGTCGCCGATTGCCGCAAACCATTCGGCGTTTTCCAGACGCGCCCAACGCTTCCGATACTTGGCGTTCAATCGAAAAGTTTGCGCGTCTTCCGCGACGATTGGCGGCAGATTCGCTCGTTTGATTTTCAAAAATTCGAGCAGTTTCGCGTCCCAAACATTGCGGCGAACATCGAAAATTCCGGTTGCCGAAGCCATCGAAACGGATGTTTGCGCTGCGTCGAATAAGTTCAGCGCGGCGAAATCACTGAACGAAAGCCATCTATCGGTTTTCTCGAAAACTTTCGCGTAATCTTTGCGAAGCCAGAGCAGTTTCGCCGTCCAGAAACTCGAATGAAATCGCGCGCCCGTCCGATTGTGAATCGTCGCTTCGTCAAACTTTTTTCGCAGATCGGCGACGTATTCGGCACTGCGCGTGTCCGCCCAACCGAAAACTTTGGTCGTCGGCTTGCCGCGTCCGTCAACGCCGACCAGACTGTGCCAGAATGACGACGCGGCGACGTAAGCGATTTCGCCTTTCACTTGCGACGATTTTTTCAGCACATCGTCAACCGCTTCTTCTATTTGCGCGAACGCTTTCAGCGCGTCAATTTCCGCGCCGCCGTCATCGGTCGCCGTCAGTGTGCGCTCGTTTTTGACCATCGTTTCCGGCAGAACATTGCCCGACAAATCGTAAAGCGCGGCGCGAACGCTCGAAGTTCCGATGTCTAACGCCAAAATGTAACATTTCATTAACGCCGATTTTAACAGACAAAAAACGAAGGCGAAAACTTTCAATCGTCTTCGCCCGGCGCATTCAATGTTTTTTCTCCGTTCCGCCGCCGAGAGTTTTTTTGAGCCACCACCGCAGACCGACGAACAAAAACCGGTAATCCTTAAAAAATTCGGGCGGCACACCTTCAAAATAATGCCCGACAAACTGCAAAATCCAGCCGACTATGAACAAACCAAGCGGAATTTTCCAAAATCCGGCGACGAAAAGACTCGTCGGCAGCAGCAGTAAAGACAGCGCAATCATCGGAATCCCGACGGTGTGCGTCAGTTTATTGATCGGATTCTGATGCGATTCCGAATATTCGTCGATCCATTCGTCCCAGGTTTTTCCGCCCATCATACTTTTTCTCTCCTTTTGTTTTTTTCGCCGATTCTCTTATTGATTCGTCTTTTTCACAAAGATTTTGACGCGCAAATCGCTTTCCAACTCTTTCGTCTCCTGCAACTCAAAACCGTCCGAAAAGTCCGACGGCATAAATGCGTCGGCATCTTCGATTATTTGGGGAATTTCTGTTACAAACCATTTCTCGATCACGTCGGCGAAATTTTTGTAAGTTTCCGCGCCGCCGATAATAAATAGATCGCCGTTCAAATAATTCGCTAACGCCAGAGTTTCCGCGACGCTTCGCAAAAGCAAAACATTCGGCTGACTTTCCATCTGTTTTGAACGCGAAAGCACAACGCTCAAACGCTTCGGCAGCGGTTTGCCGACTGAAAGCCAGGTGTTGAAACCCATCACAATCGCGTGATTCGCGGTCGTTTCCTTAAAAAATTTCAAATCCGCCGCGTAATGCCACGGCAGCTTGCCGTTTTTGCCGATGGCGAAATTTTGTGCGATGGCGACGATTCCGATAATCATAACTGAGAATGGACAACGGATAATATTTTGTCTTTCAATTATTCGTTATCCGTTAATTTCGCTCCTTTATAAACTGCAACCTCCGAACCTTTCGCCATAAAAATCGAGTGCGGCTTTTCGTGATTCAGAAAGGCAAACTCCGCGCCGTAAAGTTCGCCGAAGTCGGCTTTGATTTCGTGATTTTCGACGCTGAAAAGTTCCCATTTCGGATGCTCGACTTTGTATTCGTCGGTTCTGTCCGCGCCGCGACTCGTGTAGCCCCAATAATGCTCGATGATAAATTCTTCGTGCGAATTTTCTGCCGG
>JAYVGL010000121.1:0-17446 GCA_043772175.1 Pyrinomonadaceae bacterium
TAAACGATTCGGGTGATCGGAGTCGTATCGTTTGCCCGCAAAAGCTGGACGTTGGTAAAAAAGAAAAATCTGTCTTTGATAATCGGACCGCCGACGCTGCCGCCGAAAATATGCTGAATAAACTGCGGTCGTTTGACACCGTTAAGATTATTTTGATACTCGTTGGCGTTAAATTCCGGCGTTCGGTAATACTCGAAAGCACTTCCGGTCAAACGATTTGTCCCGGAGCGAGTTATGAAAGTTACCTGTGCGCCGCTGCTGCGTCCGAGTTCCGCCGTAAAATTACTGGTGACGATCTGAAATTCCTGAATCGAATCCGGGTTCGGTCGCAGCGGCGTAAAATTCGAGCCGCCCGCGCTCGATTCGTTAATGTCTATACCGTCAAGCGTAAAATTGAAAGCCCGGTCGCGTGAACCGTTAACGTGAACGCCGCCGCCGCCCGTGACTCCGAAGGTGTTGATGACACCCGGCTGAAAGTTGAGTAAGTCGAGCGGGTTGCGACCGCGATTGCCGACAATCGGCAGACTTTCGACTTCTCTCTGGGTAATCGTGCTGCCGAGATTTCCCGACGAACTCGTCTGCACAACCTCCGCAATTCCTTCGACCGTCACGGTTTCCGCCACGCCGCCGACTTCCATCGCCACGTTCAGCGTCGCCGGTTGGTTAATGTTAACGAGATTTTCTTTGGAAAGAAATTTTTTGAAACCCGCTTTTTCGATTGCCAGACTGTAAGTTCCGACTTGAATCAAGTCGAAAGCGTAAGTTCCGCTGTCACTCGTCTCCGTTGTGAGCGCGATATTCGTCCCTTTGTTAGTCAAAGTTACGGTCGCGCCACCGACGGCTGCCCCGGAGATGTCCGTGACCGTTCCCGTCACACGCGAAGTCGTGCCTTGTGAAAATGCCTCGAAAGAAAATGCAGCCGATATGAAAATCGCCGCTAACGCCGTTGAAATCACTTTAAAACTCATCGTTCCGATTCTCCTTTGAAATGTCAATTTAGATAAGGCAGTCAGACAAAAATAAATTGAATCGGGTCGGAAGGGCGAACATCTCTGCCCCCGCGAAGGTTTGTTCTTTTCGAGACGCGGACGAAAACGCCCGCGCACCGACTCGACCGACGATTTTTTAGTTGTGCTTAACTTTGTCCGACTGCCCGGCAAAAAACTTTTGAATAAAGCTCTGGCAATTAAGAATTGATTATGTAAAGTATCATAGTTCGCCGAAAAAATTAAGAGAAATTTAACGCTTTCGCTTTCGATTCAAAATTAAAAACGCCGCGCCGTTGTCGGAACGGCGCGGCGCGGGACGAAAAGTTAAAAGAGACAGATCAAACTTTCACCTTCACTCTGACCAGAGTTTTGAGCAAAGTCTCGAACGAAGCGCGTTCAAACGGTTTCGAGATAAAAAACGTCGCGCCCGATTCGTAGCTTTCGAGCTGCATTCTGACGTATTCTTCGGTCGCCGTCATCACCATTACCGGCACGAATTGGAGGCGTTTTTCAGTTCGCATATATTTCAGCAAATCGGTTCCTTTGATTTTCGGTAGTTCGACATCGAAAACCGCCGCGACGAAATTCGCTTCCGAAGACAAAATTCGATAGGCTTCCTGTCCGTCGCCGCTGACGACCGGAATGAAACCGCATTTTCTGACAATATCTTCGATGATTTTCGCCGTTATAAAATCGTCTTCGGCGATCAAAATTTGTCCCGCTATCGCGTCAACGCTTTTTTCCGCCGCCGCTTCGTCCTTGAAATGCGCCGGATTATAAATTTGCCAATTTCGACTGGCATCCATTAAGGTATTGAATTCCTGAAGAATCTCTTTGAAAGAGGCTTCGTTTTTAGAGATGATCGTCGTCGAACCGGCGGCGGCGGCTTGCGCCAGAACGCTTTCGTCGGCACTCGAATACGCCATAATCGGCACGTTCGTAAAACGATAATCCTTGCGGATTTCCTTGATTACCTCCGTTCCGGTCATTCCCGGCAGCATCAAATCGAGCAGCACCAAATCGGGTTTGACGGTTTTGATGAGTTCCAGCCCGACTGCGCCGTCGAAAGCGACGTGAACGGCATTGCCTTCGGCTTTGAGTTTGTTTTCGTAAAGCCGCGCGACGACTTCGTTATCTTCGATGATGACTATTTTTTTCATAAAAAAGTGTGGTTTATTTCTCTAAAAGTTCACGGCATTGTCGGTTGATGGAAACAAATGCTTTGCGTGCCTGAGCCAGCAGCGGCGCGGCTTCAACGGTTTTTCCGTCCAAGCCCATTCGCTCCATTTTTCTCATCGGTTCGACGATGGCGGTCATTCCGCACATCGCGCTGCCGCCGACGCTTTTGTGCGCCAGATTTGCCAGAGCCGATGCGTCGCCGACGATAATCGCGCGTTCGATTTCGTCAAGCTGCGACGCGGTTTGCTCCAGATACATTCCGACGACTTCGCGGCGCATCGCCGGGTCGTGATCGGTGATTTCGTCGAGCGCGGCGATGTCAATCGCCGCGAAGATCGGTTCGGACGATGGCGCGGAAATCGTCTCGACAGCCTCCAAAACGATTATTTCCGCGTCGTAATTTGCCACTGCATTTTCGCCGTCGTGATAATCCGGCGGATTGTGCGGATTGCGATGATTTGCCGCGTTGATACCGTTTGCCGGTGCTTGATCGCTGCGGCGATAATTTACCGAAGCCGCAAAATTTTCCGCCCGTTCCGCTTTCTCCGACTCTTTATTTTCCGCGACCGCCAGCCATTGATCGAGAATCGCCCGCAGAGCGTCCCGCTGAACGGGTTTGCTAAGATAATCGTCCATTCCGGCGTTCAGACATTTTTCGCGTTCGCCTTCGATGGCGTGCGCCGTCAGCGCGATAATCGGAATTTTCGCCGCCTTCCAATTTCGTGCGCGAATCGCCCGCGTCGCTTCGTAACCGTCCATTTCCGGCATCTGGCAATCCATTAAAACCAAATCGTAAGGCAGCAGCTCCAACGCTTTGATCGCTTCCAAACCGTTCGCCGCCAAGTCCGCCTGATAGCCGAATTTTTTCAAAAGCGTCTGCGCGACCATTTGATTGACTTGATTGTCTTCGACCAGCAAAATGCGCCGCAGTTTGCTTTGCCCCGAATCCTCGAAACCGGATTCCACACCGAAATCCGGCGTAACGCTTGAGTGGATATTAAAGTTCGGAATCTTTCCGCGCCGACTCAAGTCGAGCGTTTCGCAAATCGTATCGAGCAGATCGTTCTGCCGGTAAGGTTTATTGAGCGATGCGGAAATTCCGGCTTGCCGCAGCGACTCGGCATCAATTTTCATCGTGCCGGACGACAGCAGAATCGCCGACGGCGAATTTGTTTCGTCGCCGGAATTCAAACGCCGCGCCGTCTCCATTCCGTTGATGCCCGGCATTTGTAAATCCAGAATAACCAAATCTATGGGTTTTTCGGCGGCGGCGGCGGCGTTAACCAAACCAATCGCTTCAAAGCCGTTGATCGCTTCCTGCGCGTCCATATTCCACGAACGCACTTGATAAAGTAAAACTTCTCGGTTAACCGGATTGTCGTCAACCACCAGCACGCGCCTTCCGTTGAGCGCGGCGTGATTAACGGAAAGTTTTGCGCCGTCCTGATTGAATGCGGCGGGCGATTTTTGTTTTTCCAGCGTGATGTCGAACCAAAAAGTCGAGCCTTTGCCCGGCTCGCTGTTCACACCGATTTCGCCGTTCATCATCTCGACCAGTCTTTTAGAGATTGATAAACCCAAACCGGTTCCGCCGAAACGCCGCGTCGTCGAAGCGTCGGACTGCGTAAACGGCTGAAAAAGTTTGCTTTGCGCCGCTTCGGAAATTCCCTCGCCGGTGTCGGCGACCGAAAATTTCAGTTTGACGTGTGAGTCGGTTTCGTCAATCTTTTTCACTCGAACCACGATGTCGCCTTCTTTGGTAAACTTGATGGCATTGCCGATCAGGTTGGTCAAAATCTGCTGAATGCGTCCGGCATCGCCGCGCACGTTGAGCGGCACGTCGTTGTAAATCAACGTGGCGAGTTCGTTTTTCTGCGTCTGCGCTTTGGCGGTCAACAATTCAATCGTGCTTTCGATGCAGTTCCGCAAACTGAAATCGAGCGTTTCGAGTTCGAGTTTGCCCGCCTCGACTTTGGAGAAATCAAGAATATCGTTGATAACGGTCAGCAGCGATTCGCCGCTGTTGCGAATAATTTCAGTGTATCTTTTCTGTTCGCCGTCGAGTTTCGTATCGAGCAGCAAGCCGGTAACACCGATCACGCCGTTCATCGGCGTGCGAATTTCGTGGCTCATATTCGCCAGAAAATCAGATTTCAGACGCGCCGTTTCCAATGCCGCGTCCCGCGCCTGCCGCAAATCTTCCTGCAAAACTCCGCGCTCCCGAATCTCTTTGTGCAGAATTTTATTCGCCTGCGCCAGTTGGTTGGTGCGTTTGGCAACGCGATTTTCCAATTGATTACGGGCGTAATTCAAAAGACTCTCGCTGCGAAGCCGCGACAAACACAGCAAGGTGACGAAAAAACCCTGCGCCACGAATATCAAAAGCAGAATGTTCTGCTCGTAAGTGCGGCTGAAAATGCTGCCGACGGGCGATATAAAGTAGAAATCAACGATAGAGCCGGTCAGCAAGGTCGCATAAATTCCCGGTCCCAAGCCGCCGCGCCACGCCGCCAGCAGAACCGCACAGGTGAACAGCAGAAACGGCGATTCGATTTGCGTAACCGAATCGAGCATTGACTTGAGCAGCGCGGTGATAATGACGATGATTGTGGCGACCAAATAATGTTTGAGGTGTTTTTGAAAAAAGGAATGCCCGTCGTTTTTCGCCTGCCGCACCGAGAAATCTTTGAAAACTTTGGCATTCTCCGATATTTCTTCGTCGGTTAAAAAAGCCGATGATTCGGTTATCTCGTTTTTCAGATTAACCAGCTCGCGGCGGCTTTCGAGCAGATTTACTACCGAACGCGACAAAGTGTTCAAAGCGGTTTTCTGCCGGTCGGTCAATTCCCGCGTGCGGCGGTCAATGACGCAGAGCGAGCCGAGTTTTTGACCGTCGGACGTGATGAGCGGCGCACCGGCGTAAAAACGAATATTCGGGTCGTTGGCGACCAGCGGATTATCTTCAAACCGCGCATCTTCCCGCGCATCCGGCACGATAAACAAATCGTCGCTTTTTATCGTGTGATTACAGATGGCGATATCGCGCGGCGTTTCGGTCGTCGTCATTCCGACCCTTGATTTGAACCACTGCCGATTTTCGTCAATCAGACTGATGGCGGCAATCGGAGTTTCGCAAATCTGACTCGCCAGCAAAGTTAAATCGTCAAATTCTTGCTCCGGTAAAGTGTCCAGAATCTGAAAACTCTTTAAAGATTCGACGCGCTTCTGTTCTGATTCTGAAGTGAACTTAGTCATTATTAAACTGGAATTCGGTTGAAAAATTGTAAATTTTTGCGGCGAGATTTTCTGGAAAGTCGTCCCGTTTTCGGTTCGGCAATTCCGATAATAAAACATTTTAATTTTATTTTCAATCAGTTTAAACATTTTTGCTCAGGCGATTAAAAAGGCAAAAGCCGTGCTTTCTTGATTAAGAAAGCACGGCTTTTGCCCTGGCACTTGCCTTTTGTTTTATCTTTGATACTGCACGACCGCGCCTTTCGCGCCGACGGCGTAACCGTATTTTTTGAACATAAACAGTCCGTAAAGATTTTCCTTCGTGCCGCTTTCCTGCTTGATCCAGGTTTTGCCCTTGTCCGATGAGCGCAGAATCGTGCCGCCGTAGCCGACGATCCAGCCGTTTTTGTCGTCGGCGAAGTCCACGCGCAAAAAGGTATTCGGGAAACTCGTTTTGACGGTCTGCCAACTTGCGCCGCCGTTTTCGGTTCGCAGAATCGCGCCTTTGCCGCCGACCGCGTAACCTTCGGCGGCATCGCGGAAATCAACATTAAACAGCGTATTCGTCGTTCCCGAATCCTGTTTGCGCCAATTTACGCCGCCGTCTTCAGTCGTCAAAATCAAACCTTTGTCGCCGACGATCCAGCCGCGCAGACTGCTGACGAAATCCAGATGAAACAGTTCGAGTTTCGACGGGACGATAATTCGCGCCCACGTTTCGCCGCCGTCATCGGTTCGCATCACGAGCGAGTCAACTATTTCATCTTCTTTATTTATCAGAGAACCGACAATGAAACCGCGCTTTTTGTCGGCAAAGCGAACGCTCAGAAATTCGGGTGTCGCGTTGCGAAAGTTTTTCGGGTCGTAGATTTTTATCTCGCGCCACGAACGTCCGGCATCGTCGGTCAGAAACATTTTTTTGCCCGCCACGACGTAGCCGTTATTTTCATTGCGAAAATAGATTTCGTTGATGTCTTCTTCGGTGTAGATAAACTGTTTCGTCCAGGTTTTGCCGCCGTTCGTCGTCTGCGCGAAATAACCCTGATCGCCTGCGATAAAACCGCGTTCGGCAGACGTGAAATAAACCGCGACCAGATCGCTCGCGCTGCCGCTTTTGAGCGGATTCCAACCGGCTTGCGCGCGAGCCGCCGACATCGCCGAGAGTGCTAAAACGCCGAACAGAAAGATTCTCGAAACAACTTTTATAATTGCTTTTCTCATAAAATTTAAAAAGATGACTGATTCGTCAATAAGATACAACTTATTAACGGATAAGTCATCTTTTCAAACGCGGCGTTTACTTGATTATTCGATAGACATTGCCTTTCCAGACGACGACGACCTGTTCGCCGAGCGCGAAAAACTGCGCCAGTTCTTTGTCTTTTTTGAGCAGTGCGTAAAACTCTTCGCTGCCGAATTTGACGTTCTGTTCGGGCAATTTCGCGTCCGGTTTGAATTCGACATCCTGCCAGACACCGTTTTGATTGTAAAAGTTTTTCGTCCCAACGAATTGATTGCTCATCGTGTTCGCCACGTAAACATTTTTGCTCGACGGAGCCAGCGAAGCGTTCGACTGCTGCGTGTTTTGCTGGACGCTCAACTGCACCGCGCCCGCACCGCTTTTTTCGGCGACGGCGCGTGAGGCTTTTTTGCTTTCCATTCCGTCCGAAGCGAAATTATTATCGCTTCTATCGCGCTGAACGAAGCTGCCGTCGGTCGCCAGATACGAAGTGTATGGCGTAACGATGCCGAAACGAGTTCCGAGTTCGGCGATTTCATCGCGCAATTCCTTCGTTTCGCCGTTGGCGCGAATCTGTTCCAAAAGCCAGCCGACGCGCCGCGTCGCCCACAGGCGCGGCAGAAAATTATTGTCTTCGGTGCGGCGCGGAAAATCCAGATTCGGATAATTGAACGAACGGTTGTCTGCGCCCGATTTGCCGGTCAGACGCAAGGTTATGTTAAGCAAATCGTCGTCGTTTTTGTAACGCCCGATCAGAGTGATCTGCGCTCCTTTGAATAAATCGGCGATTTTGCGCGGATAAACCGAATCGGTTTCGACACCGGCGAAATCAATTTTCAAATCCGACAAAACCGGCGCGCTGACTTTAGTGAAAAAGTTCGACACTTTAATCTCCAAATCCTCTTTCGGTTCGACGTAATCCGCCGCGCCGGAATTTTCCGCCGCGAGTTTGTCCAAAAGCGTCGTGTTAACATCGTAGCCGACTCCGAACGTAAAAAGTCTGACATCTTCGCCTTTAGCTTTGCTGACGTTGGCGACGATTTTTTCGACGTTCGCCTCGCCGACGGTCGGCAGTCCGTCCGTCATAAAAACCAGCATTTTCGGACGCGGCGACGAAGTGAATTGTTTGAGCGCGGCGATCAACGAATCGTTGATATTCGTGCCGCCGGTCGGCGTTAATTTATTGACGAAATCTTCGCCGCGCTTTACGCCCGAACCGTTGGCGGCGATCATATTATTCTCCATCAAATGTTCTTCGCCCGCGAAGTTGATGACGTTAAATCTATCGCCTTCGCGCAGACTGCGAATGCCGAAAAGCAAAGCGGCGCGAGCCTTTTCCATCTTGCCTTCTTCCGCCATCGAACCCGAAGTATCGAGAACGAAAACGATGTCTTTATTGACGAGTTCCCTTTCCGCTAAATCGTCCTTTGGCGAAAGCTGTAATAGAAAGTAACCGTCTTTTCCGGCTTCCCGATAAGTTAAAAGCGACAAGCCGAAATCGTCTTTCGACAAACCGTAAAAAAGCTGAAAATCGTTGTCGCTGCCTTTGGTGTCAAACGAAACACTCGAAGCGGTTTCGCTTTTTCGTTTAATATCAATCTGGTGCGACGGCGAATAGATATTCCGCAACGCTTCTTTGCCGACGATTTCGACTTTGCCCGCAACTGTGCCGATTTTCTGCGCGGGAGAATTTCTGTTTGGGTTCTCAGTTGATGAATTTAAGCGAAGATTTCTGCCCATACCCAAAGGATAACGATAAGCGACCGTGCCGTTTTCGGCTTTCAAAATTTGCGTGTAAGTCAATTCGAGTTTTTTATCGGAGTTCGGTGGAATCGGGAAAATCGAAGCCTGAAACAAATCTTTTCCGGCATATTCCAAAAGTCCGGGGTCTTTCTGCCGCCGCACGATTTCGTCATAAATTCGCCGCGCTTCTTCACGGCTGCGAACTTCGCCGACGAGTTTTTTGCCGTTCTCCCAAATCGCAAATTCCGTGATCGAAGCCGTTTCGGGAATCGGGAAAAAATACGTTCCTTCCAGAGTGTAAGGCGAATCGTTGCGAAAAATCTGTTCGACGTGCGTCGTGGCGACCTGCCCGTTGATTTTGACATCGAGTTCGATTGATTTAACGGGCAAAACATTCGGCAGCGGAACCGGACGCGGGCGCGGAAGCGGACGACACGGACGAAAATCACACGGAATCGGAACGATCACGCCCTGCGCGTTCGCCGTGTAATTAGCCAACAAACAAACGAATGCCAGACAAAAAAGATTTGCCGTAACTCTCAATCCCATAATAATTTTCTCCTCTTTTTAACGATTTTAAGCGCGGACTTTTACGATTTGCGCTTGTTTGATGCTGTGAGGAACGCGGCGGGTTTCGGAGACTTGCAATAAAAAAGGCGGTGAAGAACTCTTCACCGCCTTTTTCTTTTCTGCGCGATTGAATCAATCACGTTAATTGTTACTCAAAACAAACATCTTTAATCGGTTTTTTGAGGGCAAAAACTATTGTGAAAACTTTCCGGTTCCCGTCGTTACTTGATTGCCCAGACAAGCGATGTGATTCTCTTTACGAACATCTTTATCTATCGTTTCGGTTAACTTCAATCTATTTTGTGCAATTGTTCTATTCACAAGTCTTCTCAATGGATTCAGTAGCCTTCTCAACCAAATAAACCAGCCATTTATCATCTACTTTGGCTTGTCCGAGACAAGCAATATATTTTTCCTGTTTCTCGTTTTTATCTGTTGTCTCCAACAAAAAACCTACTTGATAGCCTTTTGTTTCACGGTCGAGTATGTCGGTTATTTTAATTTGGTCGCCAAAAATATTTTCTTTGTTGGTGAAATAAGTAACGGTTCCATCAAGATTTTCCGCTATTGTTCCACTACCGCCACTAGTTCCTTTGGTGCTTCTTCTTACTTGACCTCTTTGGGCAGATAACTTATCGGCTTCAGCAAAATTACCAGACAGCGACTGCTCCCAGAAGGATTTAAGAGTTTTTTTCGGATCATCCTTTAGCAGAAAAGCAGAAACGGCTATTACCGAAAGAGCGGCAACGATAATAATTTGATACTTTTTCATTTTATTTGCCTCCTACTGTAATTTTGCTTAAAGATTCGAAATGCTTGTTTAGACGGTCATTCATCTCTTCATTACAAGATGTGAGCCAGCCGTTAGCGTTGCCAATGTCGCTTTCGTAAGCCTTACCCAGATGCGTCCATTTTAATCCGACCAATGTATTTTTGTTTTGCGGGTCGCGGTATTCATCCGTAACTTTTCCCAACTTCATTCCTAGCAAGTATTTTTTGCCCTGCTCGATGTAAAAACTGTAAGCCAAACTCCATTTCTGCTGCCATTCGCCATTGATTTCGCCCTCGTAGGACTTAAACAGGCTTTTGCCAATATCGCCGCCCAGACTCAGCGAGCCGCCGATTGAATAACCGCTTTCTTCGCCCGTGCCGGATTTAGATTTGCTTTTCTCGCTGGCTTAATCCATCCATCTCAAAGTCGTTTTGATCGGAAACGCCCGCTGCACGTAATGGTTCATTATCGGCACGGCGACCGGACACGGAATGCGAATTTCATCCGGTTGCGGAAAACGAATGCCAGTCATCGGCTGAATCGCGGTTTTGTTTGGATTCGGATAAATCGCATCTGCGCCCGTCCAGTTAAACTGAATACCGCTCGGCACGTCAACGAGCGGAATGTTATCGTCTTCGATTGGATAAAAAACGCGATTGCGCGGGTTTAAGGCTGCGCCTGTCGTCAAGCCTTCTGTTGATTTTGAGAAAACGGTTGCCGGATAACTCATAATTAAACCTCCTGTAATGTGATTAGCGATTTTATATAAAGCCAGAACAAATAGCAATAAAAATAAATGAGCGCACAGACTTTCTTCCTGTGCGCTCATTTATTAAGAATTGATGTTAAATTTATTGATTTTCTTCGGCGAGCGCGTCGTCAATTTCCTTGTCGAGTTTGGTGCGAATTTTTTCGACGAGCGCGTCGGCTTTTTGGACGCTCGTTTCCAAGGCGAGGCGATTTGTTTGGATTTGCGCGAGCAGGTTTTCGAGATTGGTTTTTTCGGTTTGCAGAGATTTTCGACGTTGGTCGCGGAGTTCTTCCGGGCGCAGCGAACCCATCAGGGCGACGGTGCGGTCAATCACTTCGCCGCGTGATTCGACGGCAATTTGTTCGACGCGGGCGTTGGTCGAATTTTCTTTCTCGACGATTTCAAAAAGCTGTTTGCGAAGCGATTCGGCACGGCTTTCCGCCCGCGTTAGAATGTCGAGATTCATCAAAAGCTGTTTTTGTCTCTCGGCTTTGCCGTTCGCCGATTCGAGCGTTTTGATGCGGTCGTTGAGTTCTTTGATTTGTGAATCGCGGTCGCCGGTGTTTTCCGTCAACGGTGCGGTCGGAAGCGTTTCGGCAGTGCCGTCGGTCGGCGGCATTTCGCCTAAAACGATTTGATTGCCGTTAACATAGCGCACATTTTGCGAAGTAATCGGCTGAACCGCCGGCGTTGCGGCGACCGGCGTTTTTCTGACTTTTTTGCGGCGTTTAGAAGTTTGCGCGTTCGCGTCGAAAGCTGACCAACTCAAACTAAAAGAGATCGCCGCCGCCAGAAAACTCGTTTTCAACAATTTATTTTTCATTTTTCGTCAACTTCATATTCCCGTTCGGAGTTTTATCGGGAAACAAATCGCCGGTAAAAAATTCGACGATGTTTTTGCCCGTGCCGACGAACGGAATCGCGTCGAGACCGGAATTCAGAACGCCTTTGACCAAACCTTTGCGTTTAATATCGTAGCCGACCAAGCCGATTGCCATCGCCGAACCGACATAGGGAATTGATTTGGCGACTCGTTTCGCCACCGTCCAACCGCTCGCGTGAACGACTTTTCTCGTTAAACTGGGATTTTCTTTTGCCATAGTTTTTTAGATTCGATTATACTTGCCTATTTCCGATGACAGAAGCATACTTTTAGTTTGCACGCGCTTTTTAGGCGGAAGTTTCATATTTTTCAATCAAAACGATGTCGCTGAAAATCAATAATCTCTCAAAAAAATACGATTCCAATCATATTATTAAAGACGTTTCCCTTTCCGTCGAGCGCGGCGAGATTCTCGGTTTGTTCGGAGTCGTCGCCGAAGGCAAAACGACGATTATTCGGATGCTCGCCGGTGTCGAACCGATGAACGGCGGCGCGATTTTTTATAATTCCAAAGAGTTGACCGAACTCGACTGCAAAGAACGCGGTTTTCATTTTCCGAAACTAACCAACGACGCTTTCTGGAAATCGCTGTTTAAAACGCAGAAATCTTCGCAACTCGCTGACGGCGAAGGACAAGTTTTAGCTCTCGACCACGCGCTGCAAAACGCGGAGAAGGTTCTTCTGCTCGATAATCAATTTTGTTTTATGGATCGCATTACACGCGAGAAAAATTGCGAGAAGTTGCGCTCCGTCGTCAAAGAAAAAAATCTGGCGGTCGTTTTCGCCACCAATAATTACGACGAGATTTTCTCGATTTGCGACCGCGTATCGGTGTTGCACAACGGCGAAATCGTGCAGACGGGAACGCCGCGTGAGGTGTTTGAGTATCCGAAAACCGTCGCCGTCGCCCGCGTTACCGGCAGAAATAATCTGATCGAAGCTCGTCGTTTAACTTCGAGCAAAACCGATACGCCCGAATTTCAGACTTTAGTCGGCGACCATCGCGTTTTTACCGACCGCACAGCTAAAGAATCGCCCGGCACGATTAACGACAACATCACGCTGGCGATTCGCCCCGAATATATTTCGATTTCCTTCGGCGCGTCGTTTCCCGAAGACAATCTTTTGAAAGCCGAAATCACTGGTATTTCGTTTCAGGGTTCGACGACTTTAATTAAGTTGAACGCGGGTGGTTTAGAACTCGAAGCGTTGGTTCTGCGCCTTGTCGGGCTGAAAATCGGCGACGAATGTGTTGTCGGATTGCCGCCGGATCGAATTGCGGTTTTGGAGGACTAAACTTCGGTCAAATCACCGGCGAACCGCATCGGTCGGCACACTCTAAAATCAGGCGGAAACATTCCCGTATTCTTCTCTGATAATAAAATAACAGCGACACGCCGCCGTCTCCAAAGCGGCGCGGTCGAGAATTGTTATTTTCCCGCGAATGTATTTAATCAATCCGTTCTGCTGGAAAACGGTTGCCGATTTGTTAACGGCTTCGCGGCGCACACCGAGCATATTCGATAAAAAATCCTGCGTAATTTGAAATTCGTTCGCTGCCATCCGGTCGGCGGTCATCAAAAGCCAGCGGGCGAGCCGCGCCTCAATCGGGTGAAAGCGATTGCACGCCGCCGACTGCGAGATTTGCGTCATCAGCGAATGCGTGTAGCGTTGCAGAAGTCGCGGCAGTGCGCCGCCGGTTTTGCATTCCGCCAGAAAATCAGCCGTTTTCATACTCAGAGCCGCACCTGCGCCCTGCACGAGTGCGCGATTGTTCGACGTTTTCACGCCGAGAAATACCGGAAGCCCGACAAAACCCTCGTTGCCGACGATGCCGACTTCGAGCAGCGAACTTTCACCGACGCTGGACAGCAAGGAAATGATTCCGCTTTCGGGAAAATAAACGCGGCGAATCATATCGTCCGGTTCATAGATTATTTCGGCGTAAATTAAAGCGGCAGCTTCGAGTTGCGGAAACATTCGCGCATATTCTTCGGCGGGCAAAGCGGCAAGCAGACGGTTTTTCGGTTTGTTAATTGTTGACATCGGAGATTTTTCTTCTTTTCGGTCGTGTCGGTCAGAGACAGCGGACGGCACAAAAAGAAGTTGGTTAGACCAATCCCGATGTCGAGTGATGAATATATAAAAGAACTGAAACGATTGACAAAAATAGCTGTAACAGTTGAAAGTCATTCGCATCGTCCGGTTCATCCGAAAGTTCTGGAAATGCCTCTGCCGAGCAGACGGTTGTATTCGGTGTTGACGACTTCGTAACATTCGCAGACGGCATCTTCCAAACCTTGCCGGTCAATCACCGTGATTGTTCCGCGCAGGTTTTTAATCAATTTTCGCTTCGCCAGTTTTTGGGCGGCGAGCGTTACGCCTTCGCGTCTTACGCCGAGCATATTGGAAATCAAATCGTGCGTCATCACCAATTTGTCCGAATCGAGCCGGTCGTGGCTGAGTAATAACCAGCGGCAAAGCTGCTGTTCGAGCGAATGCAGACGATTGCAGACGGCGGTTTGCGAAATCTGCGTCATCAACGCCTGCGTATAGCGCAGAAGCATTTTTTGAAACATTCCGCCGCGGGCGAATTCGGCTTTGACATTCTTTGCCGGCATTCGATAAGTCTCGCCCGCGCTCTGAACTATCGCCCGATTCGCCATCGAATCGCCGCCCAAAAACAGGGCGTAGCCGCACGTTCCGTCATTGCCGATCACGCCGATCTCGGCGGTCGCGCCGTTTTCCATAATATACAGCAAGGATATAATCGCCGTTGTCGGAAAGTGGATATAATTTAATTTATCGCCCGATTCATAAATAACTTCACCGAGTTTAAGGAAAACGGGTTCCAAACCGGCGAAAACTCGTTTGAATTCGTCTTCGGGCAGTGCCGCCAGCAAAAAGTTTTTTCGTGCATCATCTGAATTGACGGTAACGGACATTCTTCCTCACTTTGTTTTCGGAAACTATCTAACGGTCGTCGAATTTTTTAAGACCCGAATGGCGAATATTATAACAAAATAAAGAGTATGTGTGTGCGACAACGCACATTTTGGCAAATAACGGTTCCGACGGCGGCGAAATAAAAGTCGTGCCGGAATCATCATCACTCCCCGAATCCGGCTCAATTCATTGAACCGACGGATCAATATCGCCCGTCATTCGTTTATTCGGCATCGGAAAGCATTTTCTAATGCTTGCGGGGTAATATTTTTGAGAACAAAATCGAACGATAAAATATCTCAGTTGAAAGATACGACGAAAAGAAATTCCCGGATGTGCGGTAACGCACCAAGTCCGACGCATCAGTAAATGTCGCGGCGGACTAAAGATTTGACTCGGAATTTCCGCCGCGCCGCGCTAAAATACCCTAAAAGGCTCGTGATAAAACCTTTTGCCCCTGTCCGACAGACTTCAACGCGATCACTCCTCGAGCGTAAATCATCCCAAAAAAAAGAAAAATCAGCGGTGCTTTTACGCACCGACAACCGCTTTTGAATCGGGTAAATTGTAAATAAGCCTGAAGCCAATCGAACGAAAATTGAGTGCCTTCTCAAATTTGCATTCAAACTAACGCTCCTGTGTTAATCGAATTCCAGCGGCTGAGGACTAACTTAAAAAATAGGTGTTCGTTTTATCGGGCGGTTATTTTACTTTGAAAGCAAAACCACTATATGAAGGGCGACTTTCCGAAAAGAGTCGGTCGCCCTTCCTTTTTTCCGAGTTATCGTCTGGTTTTCAGAGTCTGGAAATAGGATGAGTTTTATATGAATGTGATTTTATTTTCACTGTATTACGGTAAACTGCGGGCGAGCGTTTTACTTCGCATTCATCAAACCGCCAACCCTCTGAATTTGAAGTGGCGTTGGAGTCATTGGCAGGACAAAAACCGAAGACAGCGCATTCGCATTTTGTAAAAGAGGTTCGCTGTGAAGGTGATTTTGCTTCGGCAAAATTACTGCAATTTGCCGGTCGGTGTATCGCTCGAATAATCCTCACCGGTTTAAGATGAGAACTCGGTGTCAACAGAAGAAACGTCAGTTTTCATCTTCTTCAATCAAAGTGC
This sequence comes from Pyrinomonadaceae bacterium, assembly GCA_043772175.1. Lineage (GTDB taxonomy): Bacteria > Acidobacteriota > Blastocatellia > Pyrinomonadales > Pyrinomonadaceae. The sequence goes on from JAYVGL010000121.1 coordinate 15,431, forward strand.
ATCCGTGGTAAATTTTTATCTTTCTCAACTCAGGACACAGTTTTGTTTAACAAAACTTTAGATTACCGAGGAGCGGCGGCGTTCGCAGTCAAAATTATCTGAATGCGGCGATTTTTGGCGCGGTTGGCGTTCGTCGTATTCGCGGCAACCGGCAAGCTCGCGCCGTAACCTTTAGCTTCGAGACGATCTTGCGGAACGCCCGCCGTTACCAGTTTATCCACCAAACCGTTGGCGCGTTCCTGCGTTAAAGTCTGCAATTCTTCGGGCGTTCCCTTGTTGTCGGTGTGCGATTCAATCGTGATTTTGTAATCGGCGTTGCCCGCCAGAACTTCGCCCAAACCCGTTAATTTGGGTTCGGCGGTCGGCGCGAAATTGCTCGTTCGAGTCGTCGCCCAGAAATTTTCCGGCAAAGTTAAAACGATTCCGCGCTCGCTTTGAACAACCGTTCCGAAACGCCGCAGATTCTGCATCAAAAGTCCGGCGTTCGCCTGAATTTGCGCGGCGCGGTTGGCGGCTTCCTGTTGTTTGTCGGCTTCCTGCTGGCGGTTTTCGATGTCGGTGAGTTTCGTTCTCACCGTTTCCGCGTCAACTTTCGTCCTGCCGAGTTCTTCGCGGATTTTGCCGAGTTCGGCGCGAAGTTCTTTAACTTGATTGGAATAATTCAGCGCGTCGCGTTCGGCGAGTTCGCGGCTGCGAGTTTCGCGGGCGAGTTCGACGCGAACTTCCGACAATTCGTTTTGCGCGGCGGTAACCTTTTCCTCCGAACTGCGAATGTCCGCGTCCTGGCGGGTGCGTTCGTTGCGTTTTTCGCGGGCTTCTTTGCGGGCGGCGGCGGTTGATTCGGCTTTGACCGCCAAACTGACCGCCTGCCGCGCCGCGACATCAACGTCTTCTTCGGCGCGTCCGGCTTTCCAGCCCGCGTCGGCGTTTTGCAAAAGCACTTCGGCTTGCGTTAAATCTTCGGGCGCGTCGCGCTGCGCTCCGGCGAATTTGGCGAGGGCGATTGCCTGCCGCGCCTGTAAAATCGTCGAAGGCGTTTTTGAATAATCAACTTCGGCGATTTCCGGCGTTCGCGCATCGGAGAAATAATCGCTCGAATTGCCGAAATACTCAATCGCCGCCGTCGTCGCCAAAGTTTTGCCGTTCTGCGCGTAGGGATTAAGATTTTCCAACATCACGGCGCGGCTCGGACGGCGAACGAGAAAATGCGGTTCCGCCGTAATTATCAAGGCGAAAGTTTGTAGCGGCGTAGTCACGGAGATTTTTGAATCGAATTCAAAAAAGCCGCGCCGTTTGATTTCGCCCAAATTATCAACTTGTCCGTCCGGGGAGATCGCCCATAAAACGTAGGTGGCGTAACCCGCGCCGAGTTCAAACGGGCGCGGCATTTTGGAAACCGAAACTTCGACTTCCGTGCCGTTTTTCCCGGTGCGTTTAATGCGTCCTTCGCCCTTCATTCGCGGAAAGCGCGTCGTGCCGCGAAATTGCGTCAGCACAATTTGATCGAGCGGATAAGTTACGGCGGTCGTTTTCCGCGCCACATCCTGCGCGAAAACCTGAAAGGTCGTGATAAATAAAAACGAGAAGACTGCGATAAAATTTATGGCTTTGAATTTAATCATTTTTTCTTTCTCCGGGTCGGACTTAGGATTCAAGATTTAAGGTTCAAGATTCAAAATTGAAATTCTGAATCTTGAATCCTGAATTCTGAATCTTGAATCTCCAATCTGAAAAGATGCCGCAAATAATTTTGACGTTGCAAATCTTAACATATCGAGGTGGATTTCAGACTCCGAATTGCAGATTCCAAATTGTTTCTCAGATTAAGTTTAATGCTGCTTTTACGTTCTGAAATCCGGAATCTGGAATCTGGAATTTGGAATTTTCCCGTGAACTGAGTATATTCAACTTTTTACAAGCCGCGATGAAAGAATTCCGAAGACTGCTCAAATATCTGCGCCCGAATCTTTCGACCTTCGTTTTAGCGATTGCGGCGATGGTTTTCGGCGCGTTGTT
>JAYVGL010000122.1:0-4007 GCA_043772175.1 Pyrinomonadaceae bacterium
TTGACGGATTGATACGGCTTTTCGTCGAGATAGCCGCCTTCGTGCAGAATCAAAAGCCAGAACTCGGTTTCGGAAGCCCGCTTGAGCGCGGTTTGCATATCGCCCGCGAAAGTTTGTTTCGATTCGGCGTTCGTCGCGTCTTTGATGAATTTGGCGATGTGCGTTCCCGACAGCAAAATCTGTTTGCTCAGAACGTATTCGGTTTTTTCTTCGGATAAATAGCGGGAGAGTTTGACGATTCTTAAGGCGAATTTGATTGATTTTTCGAGGGCGATGCTTTTGGACATAAGTTTGTTTTCTTGTTTAATAGTGAACAGTTAATAATGAACAGTGAATAATTATCAACTGTTCACTTTCAACTGTTCACTATTAAACGGAAAGTAAAAAAACATAATTTACTATCACTTTTTCAAAACAATCGCGCCGCTTTATCAATCTCCGCCGCGAAGTTTTCGATGGCTTTAGCGACGATTAAAACCTGCTCGTTCGCTTCCTTCCAATCGCGCTGTTCAATCGCTTCACGAACCGACGGCAAGGTTTTGACACCGTAACCCGTGTAGAATCCGGGCGCGTAAATCTGATGTTTGAACCAATCGCGGCGCGGCAAACCGGCGTTATTCGTCAAGGCGCGTTCGGATTTCAGCAGTATTTCGTCGAGTTGTTTTTGCGATGACGGCGACGGAACATTCTTCGCTGCCGTCTGATAATTTTTCGCGCTTTCCTGCAGCGAGTTCAAAGCGTTGTTGAGCGGCGCAAAGTTCAGAAAGGGAACTTCCGACTTCGGTTTCGGCACGATGAAAATTTCGGTCGGGTCCTGGACGGCTTTCAAAGTTCCGTCGGCGATCATTTTGTTCAAAGTCTTCGTCTCTTCGCGCATTGTGTCGGCGAGCGTCGTGATTTCTTTGACGTAAACGCCGATGGTGTCGGCGAAATTCGTGAACTCAAACGGCAGAACGTCCGCGTCGGCAAGTCGCAGAGTCATCCGTCCGGCAGTCTGCGCGAGCGCGATGCCGTAATCGAAGTTCGGATCGCCGAAGCGCATGTAATGGTCGAACGAATCGTAAATCGAATGATAAGAGCCGCCGCCGTCCTCGCCGCCGTAACCCAAATTCAACGAAGCGATGCCGAGATGCTGTAAAAACGGCGTAAAGTCAGAGCCTGAACCGAGTGCGCCGATGCGTAAATCGGCGCGCTCCTTTGCGTCTTTTTTGGCGGAGGCTGAACCGTTGATAATTTCATTCGCCCGCCAGCGTTTCTCGACCGAAATTTTCGTCTGCGGGTCGGAAACGTCTCTGGCGACTTCGTTAACGAACTTTTCGAGCGTGTGCGAGCCGCCGACTCCAAGAAATCCGCGCCCGTTGGAATCGGAATTGATATAAACGGCGGCTTTGTTTTTCAATTCCTCGGCGTGCGTTTCAACCCATTCGGTCGAGCCGAGCAATCCCGGTTCTTCGCCGTCCCACGCGCAGTAAATTATCGTGCGTTTCGGCTTCCAGCCGGATTTGACCAATTCGGAAACGGCGCGAGCTTCTTCGAGCATCGCCACTTGTCCGCTCAACGGGTCGTCCGCGCCGTTCACCCAAGCGTCGTGATGGTTGCCGCGAATAATCCATTCGTCGGGACGTTCATTTCCCTTCATTTTCGCAATCACGTCGTAGATGGTTTTCGTGTCCCAGTTGAATTCCAGTTTGAGATGAACTTTTGTTTTATCGGTTCCGCCGAAATGATAGGTAATCGGCAACGCGCCGCGCCACGCTTCCGGCACGACCGCGCCTTCGAGATTTCGCAACAGCGGCAAAGCATCGGCGTAAGAAATCGGCATCACGGGAATTTTCGTCAAAGTCGTCGCATCTTTTAAGGCGAGTCGCTTTGCGCCCTTGACCGCGCCGATTCCGGGCGTTAAAGGATCACCGGAAAACGTCGGCATATCCACGACCGAGCCGCGCTGTGCGCCGTTTTCATTTCGATACGCCCCTTTCGGATAAACGTCGCCTTGAAAATAACCGTCGTTGCGCGGATCGGAATAAATCAGACAGCCGACCGCGCCGTGTTCCGCCGCGACTTTCGGCTTGATGCCGCGCCACGAGCCGCCGTAACGCGCAATCACGATTTTGCCTTTGACATCAACGCCGCGTTTTTCGAGTTCTTCATAGTCCGCCGGAACGCCGTAATTGACGTAAACCAGCGGAGCGGTGACATCGCCGTCAATCGAATAAGCGTTATAAACGGGAAGTTGTTCGCTTTGCTGATTGGATGTCGCGTCCTCTTTCAGTTCCGGTTCGCTGATCTTCGCCGTGTATTTTTCCGGCGCGGTCATTTCCAAAACGCGCGTTTTCGGTGTCGGAAACAAAACGTCGAATTCTTCGATCTGCGCGTCGTAACCCCACGATTTGAACAGCGCGAGCATATATTCGGCGTTGTCTTTATCGTAAGGCGAGCCGACGTGATGCGGACGCGCCGACATTCGTTTCAGCCATTCGCGCAAATTTTCACGCTTTAACGAAGCATCGAAACGCTTCTCCAAAGACTTTTGCCGGGTCGAACTTTCGCCCGTGAAACCCGAAATCGGTTTATCGGAAGTCATCATTGACTGTGCCGTAATCGAGCAGGTTAAAAGAACGGATAAAACGATGTTAAGAAACGCACGAAACATAGAAACTCCTTGTTGAAATTGATTATGGAAAGCGGGTTTATTGTAATGCAAACGGCGGCGGATTGAAATTGAGGACGGTAAAAAGCGGATTTATCAGAAAATAGTAAAAAGCGAATATTTAAGTAGATCAATGGTTTTTGAACATTCGGCAAACATCAAAACTATGCACTGTCAACTATCAACTAATCACTATCAAACGAAGAATCTTCCCGTTTGATAGTGATTAGTTGATAGTTGACAGTGCATAGTTTCAAATGCTTTCGGCAACTTTGCTAAACCCGAACCTGCGTCATTTATTAAATGATTCAGCCAAAAATTCACGCAAACTATCGGTGATAACGTCGGCGGCTTCCTGCTGAACCCAATGCCCGCTGTCGGGAATGCGAATCTCGCTGAACGGCGCGGCAACTGCCTCACCAACGCCTTTGACGGTTTCGGGCAGCACGACGGCATCTTTTTCGCCGTAAATAAACAGCGTCGGAACTTTGATTTTGGCGGGCGTTTCCTTTGAGAAAAGCCTCTGCCAGATGTTGGCGCGGTAATAATTCAAAAGAGAATTCAGGTGATTCGTTTCGCGCCACGACTTTTTATATTCGGCGATGTCCGCGTCGGTGAATACGCCGGATTCAGCCGTCGAATTCCGCAAACCGTCCGCCAACAGCGCGAAATCGCGGCGGCTGAGTAACCATTCGGGCAGGTATGGAATCTGAAAAAAGAACATATACCAACTCGACACGAACTGTTTGAAATTCTGGTTCTTCTGCCACACGGAAACCGGCGGAATCTGCAAAGCGCAGAGCTTTGAAACGTATTCGGGATGATTCTGCGCGAGTTCCCACGCGACTGCCGCGCCCCAATCGTGTCCGACGACGGCGGCTTTTTCATAACCGAGATGTCCGATCAGCCCGCAAACGTCGTCAACCAATTTATCAATGTGATAATCGGCGACGCGCTCCGGTTTGTCCGACAAATTATAGCCGCGCATATCGGGCGCGACGACGGTGTATTCATCGCTCAACGCGGCAAGCTGTCTGCGCCACGAATACCAGAATTCGGGGAAGCCGTGAAGCAGCACGACGAGCTTTTCGCCGCCTTTCCCGGCAATCGCGTAATGAAGTTTAACCGCGCCGATCTGCGCGTAATCAAAAGTAATTTCGCTCATAAAACACCCAAATTTTTCGCTTCGTCATCGTCAATTTCAATTTTCATCCGCAGCAGCGCGGTCGAAAAAGTTTTCCCCTGCGCGTCGGTCATTAAAGACAAAGTGCCGCCGCCGCCCAAACTTTCGTGCAGCAGGAAATTCAGCGCGTTTAAGTTCGGCAGCTCGAACCGTTCGACCGCACCTTTGACCATT
>JAYVGL010000123.1:0-3273 GCA_043772175.1 Pyrinomonadaceae bacterium
ATAAGTATCGAGCCAGACGCGCACGTTGTCCTCGCCGAAAACCTCGTCGCGTTTGGCGACGGTGGCGCGAATTTTGTCTTTTTCGTCGAAGCATCGGAATGCGATGTAGAGACTTTTTTCGTCGTAGCCGACCATCGCTTCGGTCGGTTTCGACGCGGCGACGTTGTTGCCCGGACTGGTTTGGTAAAAATCCTTCAAAACCTGCGCCGTTTTCCAAACTTCATCGTCGAGCTTGCCGTCAATCACGGGCGGCGCGGCGAATTTGACGACGCTGACCGGACGCATTTTCTCCGGCGGCAGATGGAATTTCCCGCCGGATTTAGCAATCGGCGCGTTGTTGGCGACGGTCTTCGGCGAGTCGTCCGACTGAATCGAACTGTTCGTGTTCGGCGTTTGCGCCCCAATGTAAATCGTAAAAATAAAAATGAATATAATAGCGGACAGCTTTTTCATCGCTTCACCTGTGTTTGAAAAAATAATTAAATTGTAAATCGGGAGGCAAAAATTTCTTTGTCTTTGGTTAGAACTTAAAATGCGGGCGAAAAGTTTCAAAATAATCAGACGAGCGGCGAAAATTTTCCGCGCCGCAAAATTATTGAACGGCTCTCAAAACGGCGGCGTTTCGCACGATAATCTTTCCGTCTTCAGTCGCGTAAAGCCGGTGGTTATTGCCGCCGCCGCCGAGTTTCCACACGAAGACACCTTTTCCGTCGTCTTTATAATTCGGCGTAAAACCTTCGCCTAACGTATCCTTGCTGTTCGATTCGATATTGGCGTTAGCGTTTTCGGGCAAGGTTAAAACGATTGTGCCGTCAGCGGTTTCCGCCGCCAGACTCTGAAAATCGCCTTCAAAATTCATCGTGCCGTCGGCGTTTTTCGCGGTTACGTCGCCTTTGAAACCGATCACGCGAACGCGCCCGTCTTCGCTGTTGACGGTCAATTGTCCGTCGCCGTCGCGGACGTTAACGGCTTCGTCGCCGCCTTTCAAATCAATTTTGCCGGAAACGCCTTCGAGCCGGATTTCGCCGCCGGTCGTGATTTTCAGATTCGATTTTCGCGGCACGAAAATCTCTAAACGCAGACGATTTGAATCACTGTAATATTCGCCGCCGGAGTTTTTGCCGCCGCCGATTCTGATGTTGACATCCGAACCGTTCTGCTCGGCTTTCATTTCAACCGGGGCTTGGTTTTTGCCTTTTGAAACGCGGGTCAGCGCGTATTGCACTTCCGGTTTATCCCAACCGCGCACAGCGACGCTGCAATCGCCTGCTTCGACCGTTACTTTCGGCGTTCCCTTAACCGTAAAAGTTTCGGTTTTTTCTTCGATGGAAGGCGAACCATAACTCCAATTAGCATTCGCCATCTGCGCCATCGCCTGTCTATATTGCTCCTGCGCCGCCTTTAACTGCGCCTGAACTTCTTTGGAATTGATTCCGGCTTTAATCTGCTTCTCGATTTCCCTCCGCATTTTAGGAGTTATTTTGTCAATTTCTTCCTGCGCGTCCTTCAGAGCCTGTTTTATTTCGCTGCGCGTTTCAGCATCGAGGTTTGCGCCGTCAAAATTCGGCAGTGTCGGCGTGTTTGGGGCAGTCGGCGGCTTCGGAACTCTCGGCGGCTTCGGAGCTTTCGGAGGTTTTACGCCTGAGAATTCTTCGTCCTCGTCGTTTTCCCGATCTTCGTCGCTTTTGCTTTTCGGCGATAACAAATTCGTCGCCGGATTTAATGTTTTGCCGTCGTTTTTGTGTTTGACGGACAATTCGCCGTTGACGCTTCCGAGTTTGATCTGAACATCGCCCGTGCCGATTTTGCCATACATATCGCGTCCGACGTATTGACCTTTGCGAACCGGCAAGCCGAAGTCGTTGCTGATTTTGCCGTTAACCGTTTCGGCTCTGAGCGTCGCGTTCGCGTCCGAAGGAATCGTCAAATCAACCGAACCGTTAACCGTTTCGAGATTGATGCGGCTGCCCGTCTGGAGTTGGTCGAAGTTGGCGATGATCGTGCCGTTGACCGTTGATAAATTCGCCGTGCCGCGCAGGTTAGTCGCTTTGACTTCGCCGTTGACGGCGGACGCTTTAGTCGCATTTTCGGCGTTCGTGATGCTGACCGAACCGTTGACCGTTTCGATTTCGTCGAGTATGGCGGTGCGCGGCACGGTCAAATGATATTCTACCGTCAGTTTGTTGTAAGTTCTGCCGTTCGCGCCGGAACGTTTCCAATCGAGGTAATTCGATTCGACGCTGAACGACTCCAGCCGCGCATCAATCTTGATTTCGACTTCGCCGAGATTTTCCTTTGCGTCAGCCGTTTTGACCCATTCGAGTTTCACTTCCGGCTTGTCCCACGTTTCAATCACAATCGAACCGTTGACGTTGGAAACGCTGACTGTGCCGTTCGGGTTCAGCGGATAAGTCTGCTCAAACCGCTCGCTTTCGTCGGCTCTCACGGCGGTTTTGGTTTCGGGAACGGTGTAATTGTAATTGTCGGATTTTTGCACCCTGCCGTCCGATGAGATCATCAAACCGGCAAAAATTATCGAATATAACCAGGACATATTTTTAGATTCTCCTTTTTCAGATTTTTTCCGTTTTCTAAATGGAGAACACCGCACGAAATTATTTTATGACAGAAAACTTTATTTTTTAGTTTTTTTATGGCGGCTGATGATTAAAGCCTTTCGACTTCAAGTTTCCAAACATTTCCGGCGGCGGCTTCAACACGAACCGATGCAACAGTTTACAATGGCGAGACATCTGACGAATTTACTTTGAACATTTGATTTGGTAGTTTTTATGATTTGGCTGAGGCTGTTTTACGGAGAATTAAAATGAGTTTAAAACGAACGCGACTGAATATTCTGCACCAACCGAAAGATTTGAGCAGAACAGCGAAGACCGGCGTTTCGCTTCATTGTCATACCGAACATTCTAAGGAATTGCTGGAATTTGTTCCGCATTACGCCGCTAAACTTCCCGTTATTTCCTATTTCTGGAACCGGGAACGCAAAAGTCACATCGAGCGGCGCGGCAAAGACATCGAATTTACCGGCGCATACTGGTCGCCGCCGATGACTCCCGAAGAAGTCTACACCATCGAAAAACAACAGATTAACGAAGCTGGACTCGAAGCCATCACTTCGATTACCGATCACGACTGCATTGATGCCAATCTTAAAATTAACGAGAACACGCCGAACGAACAGGCTCCGATTTCGATGGAATGGACGGTTCCGTTCGAGTTCGGTTTTTTCCACGTCGGCGTTCACAATCTGCC
>JAYVGL010000124.1:0-8106 GCA_043772175.1 Pyrinomonadaceae bacterium
CGCCGAATTAGCGAAAAAGCAAAAGATTCGCGGCATTTTCTCCAGTCCGCCGTATGTCGGCTTGATTGATTACCACGAACAACACGCCTACGCCTACGATCTTTTCGGCTACGAACGCCGCGACGCGCAGGAAATCGGCGCGCTCGCCAAAAAACAATCGAAACAAGCGCGTGACGATTACGCCAAAGGCATCGCCGCCGTTCTCCGCAACGCCCGAAAGTTTTTAGCCGAAGATTTCGACATTTTCCTTGTTGCCAACGACAAATACAATCTTTACCCGCATCTCAACTGAAATTATGGAACAGCTAAACACAGACGATTTGATTTATTGGATTGATAAAGATTTCGTGCAAAACACCGCGCAGGAAAGAATCGGCAGAAGTTTGAACGATGAAGAAATCACTCAACTGACAAAGTTAGTCGAGTTTGGTTTGTGGGACGCTGTTTACGATACTGTTAAAATTGCTATTGACGAAGTAAACCAAAGTTAAATTATGATTTCAAAGTCTGTTGCCGAATCACTCGCCAATGAATTTCTACAAGTGGCGAAACAATTTCAAGCCAACGTCGAGCCGATAAAAGTTTTGAAGTCGAGAACTTACAAAATCGCAGAAGCAAATGTTTTGGTAAGAGCCGCAACCGAAGGCAAAAACGGAAAGTTTTTCTTTGGCTTAAACTATTTGACCGCCGAAGAGATGAATAATCTGGATAATCCGTTCATCGCTTTTATCTGCGGTTCGGTTGAACAAACTATTATTATTCCGGCAAAGGTTTTATTCAAAGAACTGCCTAATATCAGCCGCGATAGAAACGGCGAATATAAAATAAACATTGACCGCAATTTAACCATCGCGCTCTTGGGTCGTGGCAATAGACTGCACTGCACCGAATTCATAAATGCTTGGGAATTGCTTTTAAAACCTTATAAATATTCTGCAACTCAAAATACTGTTGAAGAAAGTCTGCATTCAGTTATTCAAGGCAGACTAATCGAAATCGGAAACATTCGCGGTTTTCACACCTTTTGCCCCGATAAGTCTAAAAAATTTAATGATGTCGAATTAGGCAAAATTTCGACGCTCGCCAAATGCCCTGAATTGCAATTTTCCAATTACGATTTACTGCGAAAAATTGATGTAATTTGGTTTCGTGAAAAAGGAAAGCATTTCATTCCCGAAAATGCTTTTGAAGTAGAAATGTCAACCGGAACTTGGTCGGGCGTTGGAAGACTGTCAACTTTAATGGATTATCACAATGTTGGTTTGTATATAATTTCGGACACGCTGAAAAAGTTTGAACAAGTAATTGAAACATTCGATTTTCACACACGATACAAACATATAAAATCTGAAAACATCGGTGATTTGTATTCAGCAGAAAAGAATCTAAAAGAATTGAGGTTTTCTGTTGGCTTATAGGTAATTTTGTTCTTTGCTCCGTAGGAGCATACGTTAATAGCCCGCCAATTCATTGGCGGGAACTGACGACATATCAACAAAGTCCCGCAAGGGACGAAAGACTCAATCAAATAATGTCGCATTCGTTTATCAATTCGCTTTACCATTGTGTTTTCAGCACAAAGGAACGTCGTCCGATGATTACGCCGGAATTGCAGTCGCGTCTTTTTCAATACGTCGGCGGCATTGCGCGGGAAAATAAAATTAAGTTACTCGCGGCGGGCGGCGTTGATGACCACGTTCATCTTTTAATTTCGATGCCTTCGACGATTTCCATTTCAAAGGCGATGCAGTTGATCAAAGGCGGTTCGTCAAAATGGATTCACGAAACATTTCCCGAACACCGATTATTTGAATGGCAGGAAGGTTACGGCGCGTTTTCAATCGGTGTCGGCGACATCGAAAGGACGGTGAATTACATTAACAATCAAGCCGAGCATCACGGAAAAATGGATTTCAAAACGGAGTTTCGGGCGTTTTTGAAGAAGCACGGTATCGAATATGACGAGCGGTATATTTTTGATTGAATCCGTCTTTCGTCCCTTACGGGACTTCGCTGTTTGTTCGCTGCGTTTCCAACGATAAATCGTTGGGCTATTAACATTTGTCCCTTCGGGACAGTTTGCAAATATCGCCGAAGAGTTTTGGGATTTCTTGGGCGGCGCGGGCGCATACAACAATATACTCGACGTTTTCGAGCGCGTCGGAGTTGAATTGCGCGGCAAGATTGATGATTATTTTCGGAAATTTAATTTAAAGTAGAAACTATCGTTGGCGGCTTGCCAAAAATCTCGTTTGAGTGTCAATTTTCCGTGCAGTTCAGGCGGCGGCTTTCGTTTATCGCTGATTTGCCGTTGCCGTCAGGTGGTTTACAGGCGAAAGAATTTCATAAATAATCAACGAAACGAGTAGAACATTCGTCGGATGAGGAAAAACATCTGACACTTGCGGAAAAACAATCGTCCGCTTGAAAAAAACAGACGACCGGCGCGGAAAAACAGTCGTCCGATCAAGAAACACAAACGACCGATTGAGAAAAACAATAGTCCGCTGCAAAAAAACAATAGACCGATGAAGAAAAACAGTAGTCCGCTGTGAAAAACCAATAGTCCGCTTGAGAAAAACAATAGTCCGCTGCAAAAACACAACTGTTCGGCTGAGAAAAACAGCCTGCCGGTTGAAAAAAACACGCCGCTGACGCAAAATCAGATTGTTCGGCGTTCCGGGATTGCTCAACAACAACCTAAATTTTACTCAAATTCAACTAAAATCAGGAGACTTTACATTTATGAGAAATTTACAAATTCGTAAAACGGACAAATATCAGGCGGAAACGGCGTTTATGCAGGACAGCGCGGGCGATTTTCCGAAAGATTCGCCGGGCGACAAAGCCGCGAAACGGCTTGCCGAAGCGGTTTCGCAGATCGAGACGCTCGGCGGCGTGCAGAGTTCGCAGACGGCGCGGCAAAGCACCGGTGTCAAGGACGATGCCCTTAACCGGCTGATTAAACTTTTGCAAAAGATGAATCGCGCCGCCAATTCCCTTGCCGAAGACGTTGACGGCATCGAAGACCTTTTCCGTATGCCGCGCCGTCGTTCCGAAGCGATCTGGCTTTCGACCGCCCGCGCTTTTCACACGGATTCCGCACCGTTTGAAGCCGAATTTGAAGATTTTGATTTAACCAAGACGTTTCGCGCCGATTTGCTCGCCCTTATCGCCGAAGTCGAACAGGCGAAAAAGTCCGGCGATGTCGCCGAAGAACAAAAAGGCGGCGCAGGCGGCGGCATCGAGGCGGCGATTACCGAAGCCGGCAAACTTTCGCGCCGGTTAAACAACATCGTGCTGAACAAATACGCCGACGACGCGCAGAAATTAGCGGCGTGGGCAATCGCTTCGCACCTCGAAGCCGCTCCGAAACGCGCTCCGAAACCCGTTGTCTGATCCCGCCCGAACGATTGGGCATCAATCGGGAGAGACGAGTCGGCGGGCTGGTCTTTTTTTATTTGAAGGCAGAAACTTGAAACTTCACTCGCGCTCGCGTAGCATTTTCACTTGACCGATAATGGATTTAAACGGCGAATCAAAAAAAGCGGTGCGCGAACTCGGCGAGGCGATCAACTCGGCGGTCGAGAAATCTTCGCGCGTCGCCGAAGCGATTGAGGCTTTGCGCGAACTCGGCTACGAACCGAATTTAATGCTCAAACTCGAAATCAGTTTGCAGGAAATCGGCGAAACCGCCGACGATTTCCCCGAAGACATCGAACTCGACTTGACCGACGAAGACGTGCGAACGCTGCGCCGAATGAAAATCAGACTTGAATAATGATGAATGGTAAATGGTGAATGGTGAATGAGTGGATTCATATTAAACATTCATCATTCATCATTCACCATTCATCATTCACCATTGAACTACTTCAACTATTTTTCCGAAATCGAAGAACTTTTCATCCGGCGGCGCGGGCGCAATCTGCTTTTGTCGCCGCTCGATTGGGCGTTGATCGAAACCTGGCAGGAACGCGAAGTGCCGCTGCATATCATTCTGCGCGGCATCGAAAAAATTTTTGACAACAGCGACAAACAGCCGAACAAAAAGCGTTCGGTCAACAGTCTGCTTTACTGCAAGGCGGAAATCGAAGCGCAGTTTGCCGAATGGCTGGAAAGTCAGGTTGGCAGCGGCAAAAGCCGGCAGACGGCGGTCGGCGGTCAGACGGCAAAATTGAAGATTGAAACCGCTCCCGAAACCGATTCGTCGAAAAGCGATCTGTTTCCCGCCGACGCGATTGCCGCTCATCTCGAACGGATTTCGGCGGAGTTAAAAGAGGCGGCGAATAAAGCCGACGGCGATTGGCAAAGGGTTTTGGAATCCGTTTTCAATCGTCTGACGCAGCTTCGACAAAAAGCGGAAACGGCGGAAAATCTGGAGGAGTCGCTGGAAAAACTCGACGCTTTGATTGACGAAAATCTGCTGCTTAATTTTGAAACCGAAACGCTGAAACCGGAAATCGAAAAGCAAATCGCTTCGTATAAAAACAAAATGGAACCGGACGTTTACCGGCGCACGTTCGATTTGATGCTGCTCAAACGACTGCACGAACAGGCGGAAATTCCGCGCCTGAGTTTGTTTTACTTATGAGAAAAATTATGAAATATACAAAAATCTTTTGCTTATTGATTACCATTTTACTATCAGGAAGTTTCTCTTTCGCTCAGAAAAAGACTCCGCCGAAACCAGTAAAAGAGATTCTCACGATAACCGGAACTTCTGATACTCAGATGATTTTTTTGGGTTCAGTTGATGGAAGTGAATATAAGAATTCTTATTTCGGATTAAATATGAAGTTGCCGGAAAGCTGGATAATTCAAGAGCGTGAAGTTAACGATGAACTAAAGAAAATCGGTAAAAACAGCCTTAAGGGAAAGGATAAAAAGACTCAACAATCTTTAGACCAGGCTGCTCAAAAGGTGACGATTTTGCTTACGGCAACGAAAGATATTATTGGAATCGCCAAAAATGCAGTTTTGGCCTTAGCTGTTGAAAAACCGGCTCCCCTAGTGCGAATCAGGAACGGGAACGATTACCTGCGATTAGCTTTGCAATCATATAAACTGATGCAACTGCCGCCTGATTTCAAATACTCTGAGAAAATTCAATCGGAAAAACTCGGTAGCGAGACTTTTTACTATATTGATGTCGAACGAATAGGATACACTCAGAGATTTTACGCAACAGCAAGAAAAGGCTACGCAGTTTTTTTCCTAATGCAGTTTTTTGATAAGACAGACTTAGAATCAATGAAAGAAATCTTGCGAAACGCTGATTTTTCGATTAAAGAATAACTGTTAATCTATCGAAACTTATGGGCGATTATCCATAATCGAGGCTAAGACTATCAACAATCAACATCAGACAGGCGAAACGCTCGCCGTCGAAATTGAAAAAATCGTCCCGAACGGTTTCGGCTTGGCGTTCGCCGAAAATCTGACCGTGTTCGTGCCTTTGTCCGCCAAAGGCGACCGACTGCGCGTTAAAATCAATCAAATAAAAGGCAAAACGGCATTCGCCGAAATCGTCGAAATCGTCGAACCGTCGCCCGCAAGGGTCGAACCGCGCTGCCCGTATTTCGGCTCCTGCGGCGGCTGTAATTTTCAGCAGTTAAATTATCAAGCGCAGTTGGCGGCGAAAGTCGGCATCATCCGCGACTGCCTTTCGCGCATCGGAAAAATAAATTACGAGCCGGAGATTCCGATTCTCGCCAGCCCGCAGCCTTACGAATATCGTTCCCGCGCTCAATGGCACGTTGACACGCGCAAGCGAAAAATCGGCTATTTTCAAAGAAAGTCGCACGACATTATTGATGTCGAAACCTGTCCGATTTTGATTCCCGATTTAGCGAAAATCCTGACCGAACTGCGCGAGACTATTGAGTGGGAAAGTTTTTGGAGTGAATCGGTCGAGATTGAAACGGCGGCGGCGGGCGGCGAAGTTTCCATCTACTCAACGGAAATCATCGAACCGACCGAAGAAATTTCCTTTGCGGCGCACGGCGAAAAATATCTGCACGACGCGACGAGTTTTTTCCAGAGCAATCCGCTTTTAATCGAACCGCTGATCGAAGCCGCCGTTGGCGGCGCGGGCGGCGAAACCGCGCTCGATTTATACTGCGGTGTCGGACTTTTCACCCTGCCGCTGGCGCGAAAATTCCGCAAGGTTATCGGCGTTGAAGGCTACGGAAAAGCAGTTGACTTCGCCGAGAAAAATGTTGAACAGGCGCGGCTCGAAAACGTCGAATTCCACCGCGAAAGCGTCGGCGAATGGTTACAGGAAAACGCGGAAAAGTTAAAAAACCTCGATTTTGTTTTGCTCGACCCGCCGCGAACCGGAACCGAGAGAGAGACGATTGAAAATCTTTTGAGAATCAAACCGGCGCAAATTTCCTACGTTTCCTGCGAACCTTCGACGCTGGCGAGAGATTTGAAAATTCTCACCGAAGGCGGTTACTCGATTGAATCAATCGCCGCTTTCGATTTGTTTCCGCAGACGCATCACGTCGAAACCGTCGTCAGAATGTTTATCAATGACGAAAATTCTTGATTTCGGAACAAAACAAACTGTGTTGATAAAAGTTTGAATCCTAAATCATCGTGCGAAACTCAAGCGATTAGAATTGCGGCGGCGATTGACTTTAAAAAAGTTTTGAAAGATTGACGACAGCGTTTCGCCCGGCAACCTCGCCGACGAATTCGGAAAGGCGGGATAGAAAGCGGTCAAAGTCGAGATGTATTGATTTTATCCAGTCAGAAAAAGGAAATGCCGAAGAACGGAGTCGAACCGTTATGGGATTGCTCCCGCTAGATTTTGAGTCTAGTGCGTATACCAATTTCGCCACTTCGGCGCGAAATACCAATGATAGATATTTACCGGATTCACGTCAAGCGTTAGCGAAATTATTAAAGCGGGTTTAGATTCGACCGGAAATAAATATATTATTACAACCAAAACAAATTCGGAGACCAATGCCAATAGATAATTCTTTAAAAATTCAGACGTCCGTGACGGAAAATTCTTCGGAACCTGCCGCGAGTCCGGCGAAAACGACTCGAATGCTGTTAAGGCTTCTGCGGGCGGCACAGCCGATTTCGCGGGTCGAAATCGCGCGGCGGCTGAACGTCAACCGCAGCACGATCACCGACATCACCAAACCGATGATTAACGGCGGAATGCTGCGTGAAGGCGCGGTCGAATCGTCGGAAAATGTTCGCTCGCAGGGTCGTCCGCCGATTGGTTTGTCGTTCGTTGACACGCAGGATTTTTTCGTCGGGTTGAACCTCGGCGTGCGTCATTCGCAAGTCGGGTTGACGACTTTGAGCGGCGAAATTTTAGCCGAAGAGGAATTTGCGACTCCGACGGATCCGGCGAAGGCTTTGAAGCTGGCGCAGGAGAAAATCAAAGATTTGTGCGCCGGAATCGAAGGTCGAACTCTGCGAACTATCGGTGTCAGCGTTCCGGGTCCGGTTGATGCTCTGCGCCGCAGGCTGCTTTACGCGCCGCATCTCGACTGGCGAGATATTGCCATCGCCGACGAATTGCAAAAAGGTCTCTTCGGTAACGGCGATACCGTGCCGATCACGGTTGAAAATGACGCGACAGCGGCGGCGATTTATGAAGCGCGTTTGAAAATGCGCGATTCGGCGAGCAATCCGGCGAGCAATTTTATTCTCGTGCGGTCGGGAACCGGCATCGGTGTCGGATTGGTTTTGGACGGCGAAATTTATCGCGGTTCGGGCAGCGGAACGGGCATCGCGGGCGAATTCGGACATATGACGATTGTCGCCGACGGCAAACCGTGCGCCTGCGGCAATCGCGGCTGCTGGGAAAAATACGCTTCGGCTTCGTCGGCTTCGGCACTTTACGTCGGCGACCGACCGCAGACAAGGGACAAACAGCTCCGCTTCGTTGAGATTGTGGCACGTGCCGAAGGCGGCGAAGTGCGGGCGCGGCGCACCTTAGAAAAAATCGGACACTATCTCGGCATCGGCATCGCCAATGTCATTATGGGCATCGGCATCTCACAGGTCGTCGTCAGCGGGCGATTGGTTTACGGCTGGACGCATATTAAAGAACCGCTGCGGGATGCGATCAAAAAA
>JAYVGL010000125.1:0-7352 GCA_043772175.1 Pyrinomonadaceae bacterium
GGCATTCTTGATTCCGATGTTTTTCGAGGTAAAACGACGGTCGCCGATTACGCTTTGTGGATGCGCGGAAAATCTTTGCAGAACGCCGGAAATCACACCGAAGCAATGAACGTCTTCGCCGAACTCGCCCGCGAGTTTCCCCAATCTCTGCGGGCGCGTGAAGCGCAGAGGCTCTGGGCGACAAGCGCGATTGCGTCGGAACAAGCCGCTCAGGTTCCGGCTTTTTTACAATCGTTAAACGAAAAAAAAGATGCCGACGCGCTGCTTTTAACCGCCAAATCTTACGAAGCGCAGTCGAATCAAACGCAGGCAATTTCACTTTATCGCCAAACTTATTTCTACGGCGCGGCAACGAACGCGGGCAAGGAAGCCGAAACGAAACTAACGCTTTTGCGCCAAAATTTGACCGCGCAAACTGCTGAGGAAACGAAAGCCCGCGCCGATAAATTCTACGACGCAAAGAATTACACGGAAGCCGCCAGCAGCTATACAAACTTAATAATCGGCTATCCGAACGCGAGTTCGCCGCTGATAAACTTGAAGCGTTTGACGGCGTTCACTAATCTGCGAAAAATGCCGGAAGCGCAGAGCGCGTTCAGTGCAATTCCGCCAGCGGCGAAGGAGAAAACCGAAGCCTACTTCCAACTCGCGCTCGGTTACGCCAAAGCCAAAATGTGGGAACAGGCGCGAACGACGACCGAAGAAATGCGGAGTAAATTCCCGACCGATGCTTTCACACCGAAAACATTTATCGCCGTCGGAATGGCGGCGCGTGATGTCAGAAATTCGACGGACGAATCTTATTTTCTCCGTTCGGCGGTCGCCTCTTTTCCGAACGCGATTGATGTTGCGGGAGCGCAGTTCGAGTTAGCGTGGCTCGAACACGACAACAAAAATTTCCCGATTTCGTCGCAGATGCTGACCGAACATCTCGCCCGCTACGTTGACCGGGACACGACGAATCGCGGGAAAGCCGGATATTGGGCAGGGCGTGATTCGGAACGCGCCGGAAAATCAGCCGAAGCCTGTGCGCTTTACGACGCGGTAAATTATCGCTACGGCGCAAATTGGTATGGCTATCTGGCGATGCAGCGCGTGGCGAATCTGCGCGTCCAGAGAAAATGTTCGACGACTTCGACGTTTGCGTCCGATTCGTTAATCGGCAAAGCCGTCGCCAATCTGAAAACCGTAACGGTCGCGGCGGAAACTTCGACGGCGAAAGAGTCGGCGCGAATCGAAAACGCCGACGAACTCGGCACAATCGGGCTGTTCGATTGGGCAATCGAAGAATTGCAGGAAGCGAAAAAAACGGCGAACAACAGTCCGAAAATCAATCTTGCGCTGGCGCGGCATTTCCGATTTCGTGGCGACAACACGAGCGCGTTGCTGGCGTTGGCGAAAAGCTATCCTGATTACGCGCAGATGTTTCCCGAAGAGATGGGGCGCGACGAATGGGAATTTTTCTATCCTTTATCAAATTGGAGCGACATCAAATCCTGGGCGAAAAGCCGCAATCTCGATGCGTATCAAGTCGCCGGATTGATTCGTCAGGAATCGGTTTTCAATCCACGCGCTAAATCCGGCGCGAACGCTTACGGCTTGATGCAGCTTCTGATTCCGACCGCCAAAGCCGTCGCCCGAAAATACGGCAGCACGGCGGAAATTACGGGCGAAAGTTTGTTTCAACCGGCTTTGAATATCGAACTCGGCACGGCGTATATGCGCGACCAGTTGGACAAATTCGGACGCATCGAATACGTGGCGATGGCGTATAACGCCGGACCCGGCAGAGTTCCGCAGTGGCAGGCGACGCTGCCGTTCGAGATGGACGAATTCATCGAAGCGATTCCGTTTAAGGAAACCAAAGGCTACGTGCAAGGAGTGATTCGTAATTCGGCGCAGTATCGGCGGTTGTATGATGAAAACGGAAAGTTCAAATCGAACGTCGGGACGAAACCTCTGCGCGGTGAAATTGATTCAAAATCACGCGAACAATTCGCGCAGGAATTCCCCGAAATCGTTTTAGACGAAAAATCGGAATAAAAATCAGCCGCGAAAAAATACGAAGTTTCACAAAATTTATATCAAAAAAATTTCGTGACATTTCGTGTTTGTTCGCAGCTAAAAGTGTATGAAACCTTCGTTTAAAAACATCGTCGTTTTGTTTACCGCATCTTTTCTCGTAACCGCCGTTTTTTCCGTTTCGATCAAGACGTTTTTCGCGGCGGAATCGTGGTCGCTGAATTTGAGCAAAGGTTTGATAATTCCTTGTTTTACCTGGACGGTGCAGCTTTTGCTGTCGGCGTTGTTGCTGCGCGGCGCGGAACGGATTTTTTATTGGACGCAGCTTGGAATAATTTGTCTGGTCGGTTCATTCGCGTTGCTGCCGGCGGCGTTTTACAATTTTGCGGCTGAAAATCCGTCGCCGCTCGTTTCAATCGTCAGCGTTTTATTGTGCGTGGCGATAATGTGCGTAACGCTTTATTTTCGACTGAAACCGCGCAGTTACAACCCACTGTGGACGATTGGCTGGACGGCGACGATTATCGTCAATATGTCGCTTTACGCATATTCAATAAATTTATTTCGTTAAATTTCAGCCGATGCAAAAAGTTGAAAAAGATTTAAAACATTCGCAAATTTGAAAAGCGAAATTGGCGAAACAGGCTTTGATAAAATTCAAAATACTATGGAATTAAAAATCGGAGATAAGTTCTCCGCCACCAAACAAATTACCGATGCGGTCGTCCGCGCTTTTGCCGAGCTTTCCGGCGATTATAACCCGATTCATCTCGACGAGGAATACGCGAAAACGACGCAGTTCGGAAGGCGCATCGCGCACGGAATGATTTCCGGCGCGTTGATTTCCGCCGTTCTCGGATACGAATTCAAGGAAAGAAAAGTCGTTTATCTTTCGCAGACGATGAAGTTTGTCGCGCCCGTTTTTATTGACGATACGGTAACGGCGACGGCAACCGTCATCAACATCCGCGAGGACAAACCGATTGTTACCATCGAAACCGTCTGCACGAATCAAGCTGGCGAAACCGTCGTTACCGGCGAAGGAAAGATTATGCTTTTGCCGTAATCATCAAGTGAAAAATCGAGTCGAGAAACTTCGACTTATTAGTATTACGCGCCGTCGCTACTGACGTTCGTCTGTGTGGTAAGGCGTTACGCTTTGCTCGTCTGTCCGCTTTCGTATCGGCTCGCAACAGTCAGTTTATGATTCGGCAGCCGCCGTTTTGCCGAATAAAAAGTAAAAAGCAGCGATAGAAACAAGTTTTCCACCGCTGCTTTTTACTTTTTATTTAACGAATGCTCTCGGCGGGAATTGAACCTGCGACCTTTCACTTAAGAGTGAAAAAACCTATACTTTCACAACATTTCCAAAACTCTCCAAACCTAGCAAAACATTAGCAATTTTAGGCTTCTGAATTGATTTTTCTTTCAGAGTATTTCAGAATGTTTCTAGCTATTAAGACAAATTTGGTGTGAATTTTGGTGTGAATCTTATTGAGCTTTCTTCAATAGATTAAAGGGTTTATAGGAATTGCAAAAAATGAAATGGTGGGAATTATGGAAATAAAGCATAAAATCTTCAAACGTAAGACCGGAAAAAGTAAAGGAAAATGGGTAATTCGCATTGAATATTTCGATGAAATATATGGAAACAATAAGTTTATGGAACGACACGCCGAAAAAAGAAGCGATGCCGTAATCGAATGCGACAAACTCATAAACGACATTAAAAAATCACACGGTCAAATTCAAACAGGCGAAAGAATGACCTTTGAAAACTTAGCCAACTTCTGTGAAAAGAATTTCTACCAAACAGCCGTGATTGTTGAAGGTCGAAAAGTTGCGGGCGTTCGCTCCGTCAATTCGGCAAAGGCACAGTTAGGCGTTTTGAAAAGGTTTTTCGGCAAAAGATTGATAAAAGAAATTACGACCGAAGGTTTAACGGCTTATAAACTTTGGCGACTTAAAACAGATTCTGAACGGAAAGGCGTTCCGGTCAAAATTTCTACCGTTAATCGTGAACTTTCCGTAATGCGGAAAATTATGCGTTACGCCTTCGGTAAAGGCTGGATTCTGAGAGACATATTTTTTAACGCTAAAGTGATTGAAACATCCAATGAAATTGAACGAAAAAGGCTTTTGAGCAAAGCCGAAGAGATGCGCCTGCTCGCGTCGTGTCAGGGCGAACGGCAGATTGACTATAAAAGAACGGTTAAAGGTGTGGAGAAGGAAGTAACAGCAACTATCAGCGTTGATAACCCGCATCTGAAAGCGATGATTATTCTGGCTTTGGACTCTGGAATGCGGCGCGGCGAAATTTTCAAACTGCGCTGGCAGGATATTGATTTTGAAAATAATTCGATTCTTATTCTCGGCACACACACCAAAACCGAACGCGAAAGAATCGCACCGCTTTCGCAACGGGCAAAGGATGAAATAGAAAATCTCAGAGAAATTTCCAAAGGGGAAAATCCCTTTCCTTTTATTGACATCAAACGCTCATTTGCGACGGCAAAGAAGTTAGCCAAAATTGACGATCTGCACTTTCACGATTTGCGACGGACGGCGATCACGCGCTGGATTCAACAAGGCACATCATTAGCCTTTGCCGGAAAGTTCGCCGGACACAGCCAACTTCAAACGACAATGAAGCACTACACGGCGACCGACAGCAATATGATTCAGGAACTTAATGAGCGAATGAACGCTTTCCACGCCCAAAGTGAAAAACCGCTAATCAGCGAAATGGAGAACTGAAATGCCGAGAACCAGCAAGAAACCATCTGTAAAATCTCCATTTCAGATTCCAGAATTTACAGAGTTGAATCATCAGTGGGAGTATTTACAAAATATAAATGCTATCGCCTCTGAAGTCAGTGAGGCAATCAAAAAACTTACTCCACAATGTTTGACACTTTTCGGTGGTCTCTCTGCATTGAAAAGCGAATCGAGAGATTTGGAATTACGTTATCTTATTGGCAGAGTTTTTGATATGTGTGTTTGGAAGGAATCACGAGAGGGAGATAAGTCTCGATGGTTTTCTATCTTGAGCAAAAATAATGTAGTTCTATCCCAAATTTTGGAGGTGGAAAAGAATCTTGAGGAAAAAATGGAGAATTCTTTTTCCTTCTTGAACGAAGAAGAAGTAAATAATTTAAGAGAAGTCTCCGGCTCATATTTTTCTAAACCGAGAGAGACAATAAATGCAAAAGATTTGCAATACATTTTTCGGACGCAATATTTACGGTGTTTGAGAGAAAACGACGAGGTTTATAGAAAATTCAGAAAATTAAAACAATCCAAATTGAAACCGCTAATCAAATTCCAAGAGGATTTTGATTTACTATTAAAAGAATTTTATTTAGAAAAACAATGGATAGCTATGCCGGTCTTTGAAGCTATCTGGGATGGAACGGGAAAGCTAAAAATGGATCCAAGATGTCTCGTTTCCGTGCCGGAAAAGGTAGTAATTGAAATTAAAGACAAATTAGAGAAAAAACAAACCGATAACTCAGAAAACAATTCAGACCCTGAAAAGAATGCGCTATATGCAAATATCAGGATTCCGTCTATCAAACCTTTTACATACGAAGAAGAATACACAATCGCCTCTAATTTAGAAGAATACGAAAACAATGCCGTAGAAGCCTATCGCCAGCATCTCCATCATTATTTAATTGTAATTAAAGACGCATACGAAAAATCCGGCTACAAACATCAACGGAGACCTTACGAATACAAGAGAGTTGAATGGCTTGTTTGGTGGAATATAAAACAACTGACTGCAAAAGATATTGCTCAGAAAGTCTGTGAAACAACATCTAAAAATGTAACTGAACAAGCAATTAAAAAAGCACTCGAAAAATTCATAAATTACGATCTACCCTTTCGTGCATAAATAATTAATTACCCCTTAAAATAGTCGCAATTAATTCCATACAGGAAAAAATAAAAGTAATAATCTGTAAATAATTTAGGCAATAGAAAGCCGTTTTCGTTCTCAAGTTTGGCGACCGGGACGAAAACGGCAACACAGCCTTAGTATCAACGCGCCTTGCGGCGTGAGCGGCTATTTGTATTTACAGAGGATAAAAGAATGACTAACGAAAAACAAATTTATACGGACAAAGAGGCAAGCGACTACTTGCGCGTTTCACAAATTACGCTGTGGCGGGAACGCAAGAAGGGACGAATTTCCTTTCGGCGCGTGGCAAGCAAAATCGTTTATTTGCAGGAAGACTTAGAGAATTATCTCACCCGCAATAAGCGCGAAGCATTCGGTGTCTCGGAATAATTTGCAGGTTGGAAATGATTGATACCTTTCAAATCTTCAAAATGTTGGTTCGTGTCCCGGAAGAAAGGAAACTAATCAGTAAAGGCTGGAAACCGCTTTTTAACAGATTCACGGGCAAATCAACGGTATTGATTCTGAATTCTCCTAAAGGCACAGGTGCGCCGCGCTTAACGCTTTCCCAAAATCCGCTAAAACGCTGGATTATTCGCGCTGAAGTTTCGCTGGGAAATTGGCTCTACAATTCTAATCTCCATTTGGTAAATGCCGATGAACTTAGTCAGGGTTTACGTTTGTTAAGCGAGTATGTCGAAGATAACAGCGGAATCGTTTTCGACGCGCGCACGGCAAGAGTTTCGAGAGTTGATTTTACACGCGATTTTTCGGTCGAAGAAGATCAGGTGATTCCTATTATCGCCAAAATCGGCGAACTTACTCTCCCTAAATACGTCCGCCATAATTTTGGTGATACGACGGTCTATTTCCAAAATTGCGGAAAAGCGCACACCAAGAAATTCCTGATTTACGGTAAATATCAAGAAAGAATAAACAAAAACAAAGATCAGTCTGAGATCGAGGCATCAAAAGGTATTCTCCGTCTGGAAATATCATTGAAAAAGAAAGGCGTTAGTAATCTGGCTAAATCACTGAAACTGCCGAATCATCAGGCACAACATATTTTAACTGCTGAAACATCCCAAAAGGTTATTGAGGAAGCGATGACGAAATTGCACTTTAGTAGTCTGTTGAGTGCGGAAAGCGCATCTGTCGAAAAACTATTCGATTTGTTCAAGCCCTCAATGGCGTTTAATTTGATCGGCTTTCTTTATACCTCCGATAAATACGGTAAGGATTTGTCCAAAACGTCTTTTATCAATATTTCACCGAAAACATTAAAACGATACGCGGACGACTGCCGCAAAGCAGGCATTTCATCCTTAGAGCGTGTTTGGAAATTCAGGAAAGGTCAACCGAAACGGTTAAACTGTTTCTGCAATGAAAAGAACAACCTATCCGTCTGACCTCTCCGATGAGCAAT
>JAYVGL010000126.1:0-19324 GCA_043772175.1 Pyrinomonadaceae bacterium
ATAAACAATCACTCGCTCCGCTCTTGACATAAAGAGAATTATTATTCTATTTCAAGTGTGGCAGTTGGCGCACAGACATATAATAAAATGAGTGGAAAAAGATTTTTCAATCGAAAACAAAAAGTGACGTTGTTTCTTGGCGCGCAGGGAAAATGTCTTGCCTGCGATGAACCGCTCAATCCCGGCTGGCACGCCGACCATCGTCAGCCGTGGAGTCGCGGCGGAAAAACCGAAGTGCGTAACGGGCAAGCCTTGTGTGCCGCCTGCAATCTGAAAAAGAGTGACGACGAAATAGCTGGAATAGTTGAAACATCTGCAATATCCGAAACCGAATAGTCCGGCTTGAACACGATTGCGAATTTTCGTCCGAGGAGAAATTATATGAAGATACTGAGAAAATGGAACAACAGCCGCCCGCTCAGAAAATGGCAGGCGCAAGCCATCCGAAGGTTTTACGCCCTGAACAAAATAGATTTTCTCGCCGTCGGAACGCCCGGCAGCGGCAAAACCGATTACGCTCTGAAGATTGCTCACGACCTTCTGACCGACGACACCATCGAGCGCGTCGTGATTGTCGCGCCGACCGAGCATCTCAAACGCCAGTGGGCGGAAAGCGCGGCGCGGTGCGGCATTGATATTGACCCGGACTGGACGAACGCCAACGGCTGCGAAGCCAAAGATTATTTCGGCGCGGCGGTTACTTACCAGCAGGTCAGCTACGCCCCGGATTTGTATGATTTGAATTGCTCGCGTCCGACGCTCGTCATCTTCGACGAAATTCACCACGCCGGCGACGGACTCGACTGGGGCGATAAGCTCCGGGTCGCTTTCGGCAATGCCGTTTATCGTCTGGCACTGTCGGGAACGCCGTTCCGCAACGACGAAAATCAGATTCCGTTTGTCGCTTACGAAGACAGAAGAAGCCGCGCCGATTTCACCTACGGCTACGGCGAAGCGTTAGCCGACGGCGTGTGTCGTCCGATATATTTCCCGACCGTCGAAGGGGAAGTCGCCTGGATTCGCGGAACCGGCGAACAGGTCAATCACTCCTTGCTCGACGACTTACCACGCCAAAAAGCCGCCGAGCGGTTACGCGCCGCCCTTGACGCGGACGGTGAATGGCTGACGGATGTGTTGCGGGCAGCGGATGACCGCCTAACCCAGATGCGGCGCGAAGGTCACTTTGATGCCGCCGGACTGGTCATCGCCATTGACC
The DNA here is from genome assembly GCA_043772175.1 of Pyrinomonadaceae bacterium. Classification (GTDB taxonomy): domain Bacteria; phylum Acidobacteriota; class Blastocatellia; order Pyrinomonadales; family Pyrinomonadaceae. Next base: position 1,217 of record JAYVGL010000126.1, read on the forward strand.
AGTATCACGCCCGCAAGATTGCCAAGCTGCTGAAAGTAATCAGCAATGAGGAACCGACCGTCGCCATCTCGGACGAGGAAAACTCGTCGCGGCAGATTCAGGAATTCGCCAAAAGAGGAAACGGGCGGCGGTGGATTGTCGCCGTCAAGATGGTCAGCGAAGGCGTGGACATCCCGCGCCTGCGGGTCGGCGTTTACGCGACGACCGTGTTGAGCGAGTTGTTCTTTCGGCAGGCGGTCGGCAGATTCGTCCGCGTCGTCCCGGGACTCGACGAACAGGGCGCGGCGTTTTATCTTCCGGCGGACACTACGCTCATCAGACACGCGCTCGCCATCAAGGAAGAGCGCGACCACTATTTGCCGGAAATCGTCAGAGTCGAAAAATCGTCTTCAAATCCTTCGGCAAATTTCCCGAACGCCAATCAAAACATCTTTCACGCCAACGACTCCGCTCAGGAAAGCGGCGATAATGCCGCCGAACGGGGGAACGGCGAAAATGATGACTCATACGATAATGCCAATTTCGCCGACGGAATCGGCGCGGACGGTCAGACGGTTTCGGGAAACTTGAATATGGGGCTAAACGGTATCAGTCCGCCCAATAACAATCATTTGCCGGGCGCAAGCCGTCAGTTCATTGTGCCGCTCTCGTCGGAGGCGCGGCTGCACGACACCATCTTCGACGGGGCGCGCTTTTCGAGCGACGAACCCGTGCAAGCCGAAACCATCGGCAAGGAGCTGGGGGTCAAGATTCCGTCAGCGCAGGTGGCGGCGATTATTCGCCGCGCCGCGCGCTCCGAGTCTGCGCCGAATGACTTTGCTGACGACTCCTTATCGCCGCTGACAGCTAATAAATTCTCCGCATCGTCATCACCGCTACCGTCATTCGTTCAGACTCACCAGACCGAACGGCATTCGCCCCTTAAGTCCGAGCGCAAGGACAAGCTGCGAAAGCAAATCAATCAGTTCGCCAACAAACTCGCGCATCTGACGGGCGGCGAATGCGATGCCGTCCACCGCCGCTGGATTCAGGAGCTGAACGGCAAGCCGAACCGCGAGGCGACCGAGGACGAACTGCAAAACAAACTGGACTGGCTGCAAAACCAAATTAGTGATGTTTATCGTGGCGGACAATCGAACGGCAGGTGACAAACGAATGTCGAAAACAAAATCCGAAGACCGATTGGTAGATTTCCTGCGCTCCGCCATCACGGACGGCAGTGCGGGACTCTCGGACGTTCCGGCTTTGGTCAAAAGAGTGATTGAAGAAAATCTCTGGCGGGAGCGATACGTTCGCCAATCGAAGACCACGATTTCTTTTAAAACTTTCAGAGCCTTCGTTGAAGCCGCGCCGCCCGAAGGCTTAGGGACGAACTTGAAAACGCTGCGAAGACTCTGCACGGACGCGCCGGAAATCCTCGACCTCATCGAGCAGATGCGCGAATCGCCAAAGCGCGGCGGCGACCGGCGCAGCAAACAGTTTAAGGATTCCAAACAAAATAATGTTCCGTTTGAAAAACCGGCGCACGGCAATTCCGTCAGCTATGCGCTGCGCCGTCTGCGCGAGAAACGCCCCGACCTTCATCAAAAAGTTCTGGCAAGGGAGCTATCAGTCAACGGCGCGATGATTGCCGCCAGGCTTCGGAAGAAAAACATTACTGTCGCAAGGGACGTAGAAAAAACTGCAAGAACCCTTCGAGAACACTTTACCCGCGAAGAAATCAACCGGCTCATCGAATTTCTTTCCGTCTGAGCGAGTCGGTTTCGTCATCCGCTGTTGTTCGTTTCCCAAGCAAATCCTCAAACGACACCGAAAGATACATTTTATGCGAATTCCTCCGTTATGCGATTATTAAATCTCGCGCCGTCATTTCTCGTTAAATTAATCGTCCGTTACTTGATTTTAACTTTACTCGCAAATATAAATCTCTCAAGCATTTTGTCCGTCGTTTGTTTCAAAGTCTTTCATCCGTGATGTATCCTTTTCCGACTTGGTTTCATCAAGCTTCGGTCGGTCATTCAAGTCGAAAACTTCAGACTTCAATTCTAGCCATTTTTATTTCCTTCCTGAGCAGCTATTTTCTTTAACCCAGCCGAAATCTTTTCCCGTCGGCTTTTCTTTTCCGTTGGCAGAGAGGAAAACTCTAATGGAATTCATTCGCTTAGTTCCAGAATATAATTTCGCTTGAACTCGCTTGATTTCGGAATCTCTTGAAAGCCATTCCGAATGGTCAAGTGGTTCGTCGCCGTTCATTTTCGGCAGGCTTTACCGAAGTAAGACCCGTTTGTTACGTGTTCTAAGCATTTTTGAATTCTCTGTAAGCTGTTGCAAATGCTGTCCTTGAGTTATTTCCGCGGAGAACGACTATTTCCGTGTGCAATTAGTCAAATGTGCCGCTTACGGCGGGTCTTTCGGCAAGGCGGAATCGAAATAGTCGGGATTTATTATTGCGCGAAAATAGAGATTATACAGATTTTGAGCGGCTCTGTGCGCGAATACGCTCGTCATTGCGGCGGCTTCAATCGGGATTCGTTCGCCGAATAACAAGCACTAAAATTTCAATGGTTCGGGGGACGACGGTAGTTCGGCGGTAATCGGTAAATGGAGAAGGGAAGTAGCTTTGAGAAATGCGGGGGCATTTCCGAAACGATTTTAATCGGCTCGCTGCCGGTTGTCGCGCGTGATGGTATCGTGGTTTAGTTCGCTTTTGAATCGGTATGACTGAGACTCTCTCATTTCGCCTAAATCAACAGTATACACTCCGGGAAATGCTTTCTTGACTCTCTCAATCAAATCCAATCTATACGACACATAAACTATGCTGCGTCCTTCGTATATCGCGCGAATTCTTCTCCGCTCTTCGGGCGGCGGCGTTTTTCCCTGAGCTACATCGAGCCATTCATCGGGAAATTTTTCGTAATCGGTTACGAGAATCGCTGCTTCGCCGGTTTTTTTATTGGTTAAAATCACCGTGCTTTTTGAGTCAGCCCAAAACGACGTAAACCCCGTATCCCCTTTGAGGGCGTAAGGGCGTAAGGTTTGACGCTGTATGAAATGACGGTCCGTGTTCGATTCGGGCAGATAGAAAAAATCGCAGTTTCTTCCCCGCGAAATGCCGGGAATAAGTGAAGTTACCGTTTTGTGCAGGGTTTTTGCGGCGACGAGTTTTTCCAACTCGATTCGCAGGGTGGTCTCCTTTAAACCGGTTATCGCGGCAATCAACTCCTTTATGGTGCCGCCGCCGATATACTCAATGACCTTCAAGATGTTTTCGGCATGATTTTTAGTTTTTTTTCTCGGCGACCTTCCTTGCCGAGCTTGAAAAACATCTCCGCTTCGAGCGGCGCGAGAACGTCGTCGGCGATTGTCGCAGGTTCCTTCTTGACATCGAAAATTCTGGCGGCGGTGGATTCGTCGAAAACAAACCAATCATAATCGTTTGATTTGGCTGCTATTTGCCGCGAGGACAGATTGACGCACGCCTCGATTGACGCTGTGCTGACCGTGCCGCTATCGTCGTCCCTTCGCACGAAGGCAATTTTCAAATCGGGGAAGCCGCCGTTGCTTTTAAATCTTTTTTTTCCCGCCCTTCGGCGCTCCTCGTTCTCAGTCTGGAAGTCGCCCTTCAGCGCGTCCTCGTTTTCGCACTTTAAAATCAGGAAACTATTGTCATAAAACAAATACACTTCGGCGACAAGCAACTGATGATTGATTCGGCAGTGGCTGATTCTATCCGGGAAGCCCGACCGAGCATAACGCGCGATTCTCGGAAGATGAACTTTTAAGCTCCTTTTTCCTTTTGCCGTCAAAAAGTATACCGTCGTGCTGCGTCCTTTATGATAGCCGTATTTTATTTTTACATTCTTGATTGAGCCGATGTAGCCGACATCAAGCAACGAGTTCAAGACTTTGCAGCCCTCCAGATAATCGTTCTTGTCGGTAATGCGGGAAAGCTGCCCGATAGTTGCAAACTGCGTGTATCCAAGTAACTCCAACATCCGCACCTCGTCTGATATTTCGGCGCGCAGCGTTAAAAGCTCCCGCGCGATTTCAATCGGTTCGCCGTCCGCCATAATTTCTGCGATGCTTAAATTATTAAAACTTGCCATAATATTGTAATGCTTATTTTCTAAGAATCTCTACTTGCTATTTCATCGTTGTTAAATTACAATCAAACTTGTTGACTGTTATTAATAGCAATAACATCGCGCGTTTGAAATTGTCAATAGTTTTTTACGAAAACTTTAAAGATTGAAAATTTGACGTAAACAAATGGAAAATAAGCATTACGCTTATTTTCCATATTGGAGTATATCCGTGACAAGTTATGAGCGGAAAAAAACTGAAATATCCGAGCAAGGCGAAATTTTTGCAAACGCCGCCGATGCTGGCTAAAGCTATCGAGGCGATTAACCTGCTGACTGCGGAAGTGGATAAAAGATACGAAGAGGTTGAACCGTGGGAACTCGGTCTGACCGAAGATTGGGCAGAGTTTTACGAATCTCTGGATGGGACGGTCAAAAATTTCGTCGTCGAAGTGTCGGAGAAAAAAGATTTATCCGACCCGCCGTCGGAAGACGATTATTTATCGCTTTACGACGGCTATCAAAATCTGTTGTTCTTCAGGCATCTGCTGGCATCCTTACGCGCGATGCACGAGAAAGCCACCGCCGAATCGAACGGTGACTTCCAAACATATAGAGAGATGATGAAAACGGAGTTCTACCGGCTAATTAACCCACACACCAATAAATTCGGGCGAAAGTATGTCGTCAAATCCTTTGATGAATATAGCCCGCGTCCATTCGACAATCTTTTAATCGATTTTTCGCCCGAATCGGTTTTCGATTTCGAGCCGCGTCCGATTATCGGAATCCTGAAGCTCGTCGAATTCCGCCGCGTCCGCGAATGCCGACTCTGCAAAAACATTTTCTGGGCTAAGCGGCTCAACGCGCTCGGCTGTTCGACGCGCTGCTCGAACGCGCTCCGGCAAAGAAAATTAAGAGAAACGAAAAAGGATGCAGACCGTTAAAATCTTTCGCATTCTTTTGCGGCGGTCAAACCGCACATGAGATTTTGAAATCTTTGAAACATAAGTTCCCGGGACGGTGGAGATATTTAAATTTGTGTAAGTAGTCGTTCACAATTGTATCAACCTATATCAATTCGGGCTTTTAGTCTTAGATGACATGAGGCTATTTGCTTCAGCGTTGAACTAACTACACGATAGTCAAGTCTAATTGTGAACGACTACTTATATCTTCCCGAATCAGCCCGTTACCAATACTCGTTTAGGACGAGTATCTTTATTAAAAACACGAATTACAAAAATACAATGAGAGCAATCAAACGACCGAAAATGATATTGAGAAACTTCTCCCGGAGCAGTAATTTTTGTGAACACCGCACTAATCGTCAACCAGAACGAACTAAAAGAAAAGTTAAAGGAAATCCTCGAGGAAATCGTCCCCGTGATTATCGAACGAGCCAGAACGGAAACGGTGCCGCGTGAGCTGATGACCATCGCTCAAGCCGCCGATTACCTGCAATGCTCGACGCAATCAATCGTTAATTGGTCGAAACGCTCTGCCGACCGAAATCCGCTCGTCGCCTGCTACGCCGGAGCCGACCCGAGATTCCGCAAATCGGAACTCGACGCTTGGCTGGCGCGCGGCAGCGCAATCAAGCAAAACGTCGGTAGTCCGCTTCCGAAATCAAAATAACTGAAGCCGTTGCAGCGATTTAACACTTTTGCTAAAATTATTGTGTTGCACTAATAAAACTTTGTCTCATTCTCGAAAGAAAATTAAAAAATGCCGGTATTTAAAAGATACAAAGGACGAAAGGTAACGCGCAGCGATAAGAATTACGACAAGGCGACTTGGATAGCGCAGGGCATGGTCGGCGGCGAGCGATACCACGTCGCGCTCAAAACCGCGAAGACGAAGGTCGATGCCGAAACCGAAGAGGATTTGATAATCGGGAAGATGCGCGTCGGCGAATTCGGCTTCATTAAAGACAACACGAAATTCTCCGGTTTCGTGGACGAAATTTACCTGCCCTATTGCGAGCTGAACAACGTCAATTACACACAGAAAGTCTGCGAGTGCAATAGCTTGAAAAAGTTCTTCGGCAACATTCCGCTCAAAGCGATTACGTCCGGCAAAATCGAAGATTATAAGCGGTGGCGTTCGGCGCAGAAGATTCGCTGTCAGAAATGCGTGAACGATTTGCACGAACCGGGCGAAGTCTGCAATCAGCCGCTCGTCAAGACGACGACGGTCAACCTCGACCTTTCGACCCTAAAGAAACTGCTCAACGTCGCCATCGAAAACCGCAAGCTCAAGGAAAATCCGATGCGGTTCGTGAAAATGCTTCCGAAGCCGCCGTCGCGCAAGCGGTATTTGTCGAACGACGAAATCGTCGGGCTGCTCGATGCGGCGCGTGACAACGAGCGGCTGCTCTCGATTACGTTGATCGGTCTGGCGACCGGCTGGCGGAAAGGACAGATTCTAAGCGTGCGAAAACAGGATATGAATTACGCGAACCGCGTCGTAACCCTTATCAAATCGAAGAAAGACCCGGAGCGGACGATTCTCGTGTCCGATTTCGTCTGGCAGATACTCGACCGACTGGCGACTGAAGCGAAAACCGAATATTTGTTTTACAGCGAGAAAACCGGCAAGAAGCTCGGCGATTTCAGAACCGCTTGGCGAACGGCGTTAAAAGTCGCGGGGATAAAAGATTTCCATTTCCACGACGTGCGGCACTCGTTCGCCACCGAGCTTTTAGACATTTGCGGGCGCGGGCTGACCGTGCAGACAGCACTCGGTCATTCCGACATCAAGACGACGGAGATTTACGCGCACGTCAAGGACGAAGATTTGCGGCGGCAATTGAATAAGGTCAGTGACCGGCTTCAATCCCAGCATTACCCCATTTTTACCCCATCGTCGAAAACAAAAGAAAAGGATTTACGAGAAAATCCCGTAAATCCTTTCCTATCAGGCATTAATTGGTCGGGGCGAGAGGATTCGAACCTCCGACCTCACGGTCCCGAACCGTGCGCGCTACCAGACTGCGCTACGCCCCGCTAAACTCAAATTACAGATTCTATGCTACGCTCTTCGGGAAGTCAAACGGGTTTTATATTTTGGAATCGCTAATCAATTCTGCCTCGGCGTTTTTGCGCTCGCGTCGCGCTTTCAGATATTCGACGATAATCGGAATCAGCGATAACAGCACGACGACGACGACAACTTTATCAATATGCTCGTCGAGTTTGATGCCGAACGCCGTTTCAATCAATCCGCCGGCGAAGTAACCGGCGAGAACCATCCCGCAAATCCATAGTAAGCTGCCGAAAATGCTGTAAGTTAAAAACTTGACATACGGCATTTCGGTCGCGCCGATGACGATGGGCGCGAAAGTTCGCACAATCGGGACGAATCGCGCCAGGATAATCGTTTTCGCGCCGTGTTTGTCAAAGAATTGGCGTGCTTTTTCGACGCGACTCGGTTTGAAAATAACCGAACTTTCGCGGTTGAAAATAGTTTTGCCCATTTTTCTGCCCGTCCAGTAGCCGGTGCTGTCGCCGATCACCGAACCGAGAAAAAAGGCGATCAAAACGAGCGCGATGTTGAGCTTTCCGGCGGCGGCGAAAAGTCCAGACACGACCAGCAGGGAATCGCCGGGCAGGAAAAAACCGACCGCCAAACCGGTTTCGGCGAAAACGATAAAAAACAAACCGAAATAAACGTAAATGCCGAGTTGGTCGAGCATCGTATCAATGATGTATTTCGGGTTGAGATAATTTTTAATCGTGTATAAAAGTTCGATGATTGATTGCATAAAAACAAAACGGTCGGTGTTGAACCTGCCAACCGAACCGCGAATATCGTAGCAGATTACCGGATTGATTTGAAATCGCAGAGATTATTCCTCGTCATCGTAATCCATCGGAATTCGCGTCGAAAACATTCGCCCGCTCAAGGTCAAGCCAGCCCATAATGCCAATGAAACACAGGCAATCGTCCAGCCTAAAGTGGCAACGATTTCATCGGAAATCAAACCGGCGATGATTAACGGAAAACTAAAAAAAGCGATTTTCAGACTTGTTTTTTTTGTCTTTTCGAGACCTTCGAGCAGATTGACGCGGCTGATTTCCATCTCCATATAATCTTCGTCCGAATGCAGCCGCGAAAAATAATCGTTCTCGTTCTGCGTCCAACGCCGCAAAGCCGCGTTCTCCGCCAGGCGGTTAGCATTGGTAAAATGAAGAATGACGTATCCGATTTTACCTTCGCGCAGAGCGATCTCCGCCAATCCGCGAGCGGCGCGGAAATTGGTTTGCGCCGTTTCAAACACCTTGTTAAAAACAACCGCAGCGCGTCGCCAGTCGCCGTATTGAAAATAAGTTTCGCCGAGTCGAGCCAACAGTTCGCTGTCGTCCGCGCCGCGTTTTTCCGCCAGCCGAAGCGCGGCAAACGCCTTCATCTTTAATTTTTCGCTTTTTTCCGAACTCGCCAGCGAATGCAGACAGCGGGCGAAATCGAAAATTAGACGCGCGTCGTGCGGAGTCAGAACGAGCGCACGGCGAAACGCTTCGAGTCCTTGAAGAAGATAACCGGCAAGGCGTAATTCATTGCCCAAAACTTGCAGATAATCGGCTTTTTCGGCTTCTTCCGCCGCATTCGGATTTAACTTCGGGCGCAGATTTTTATTATTTTGGTTGAATGAATTTTCCAGAACTTCCGCCGACGGAATATGCGCGAACGCAGCTTTCATCAGCGTTTCCTTCGGCTCGCTGAGATAATCGCGCAGCTCGATGGAACGATTGTCAAGCGCGTTTTCGGAGACGAGCGGCAGAATCCGGTGAATCATCTGCCGGTATTCTTCGCCGCCGGAGGCGAACGCAAACTTCAAACCTTTGCCTTGCAGGGAAGTTCGATAACGATAAAAAACATTGCCGCCGCGCTTCAGGGCGCGGCGTGCCTGCGATTCGACCTGTTCGACATCCGCGATTCGCAGACGATACTTCACCGCGTTGAATCGCGCCCAAAAACTCGGCAGAAGTCCGGTGCGCGTCAGCCGCCTGCCGTCGAAAACGATGCGGTCATACCACGCCAAAATCGGCAGAGTTATCCAACTGACGGCGAAAAGCGCAAGCGCGGTGTAATCTTTTTCGAGATAAGTCAAAAACGCCGTGAGAAAAGTGATGAGAAACAGGGCGATAAAATAATTGTTCGGCGAAACCCGAATGCTAATCGTCTGGTCGGAAGCGGTGATCGCGGTGATTTTGGACGCTTCCGCCGGTTTTACAGGGGTAATTTCGCTCACTCAAATAATATCCTGATAGTCTATTTTATAGAAAATGACTAATCGGACGAAATTTTTCAAACTAAAATTCGGAGTTCAAAATTAAATCGTGAACTCCAAGTTGAAACTACATTCCAAACGGCAGTCCGCTGGCGGGCGGCGTTGCGGGTTCGACGACTTCTTTGGCGCGTTCGGGGTTGATTTCTTCGAGTTTTTCTTTGGCTTCGCGGGCGGTTTGGGACATCAGCACGGGTTTGTCGTCCGCGTCTTTGGCTTCGCTGGCGGTTTTGGCGATAGTGTAGTAAAGGTCGGCGGCTTCGGTGTTTTTACCCTGCTTTTGATAAATTTGCGCCAAGGCGAAATTGATCGAATCTTTCGCTAAAATGGGATTCGAGAGCGCGGCGAGTTCCTTATAAAGCACGGCGGCTTCATCGGGTTTGCCGTCATTGGTTTTGGCTTGGGCGAGCGCGAACTTGGAGAGCGTTCCGACTTCGCCGCTCGATTTCGACAAATCGGTCAACGCCTGAATTCCGGCGGCGCGGTCGAGTTTCAGACGGTTGACGGCAGCGAAATACAAGGCTTTTTCCTTGACCGGATTGCCGTATTTGTCGGCGACGGCTTGAAATTCGGCGACGGCGGCTTCGGAACGCGCCTTGTCGGTCGGAAAAGTTTTCGCCGCTAAGTTAGTCGGGTCGGGCGATTCGGTTACACGCGCCTGCGACGTTTCAATCGCTCTGCCCAAAGCGGTCTGCGCTTCGGCGTTCGAGCGGCGATTCCACGCAAAGAAGATGCCGATTAAAACGGCTAAAACCGCGACTGCGGCGATGCCGTAGAGAATAGTTTTGCCTTTGCCTTCAAATTGTCTGCCGAAATCTTCGACTTTTCGGTTGACGTTCGTTTGAAATTCGTCCTGAAAAACCGTCTTCGGTTTCGTGTCCGATGCAGGTGCTTGAAATTGTTGCGCGACTTGTCTCTTTTTTCTGGTTGCCATTTTTTAAATACCGCAATTTATATTTGCTCGCCCGTTGTATAATCGAATTTAAGTTTTGTTTGATTTTTAGTAAAACTGTAAATTTATCGTAAAACACGGCGCACGGCAAGTAAAGACGGTAAAACTATCGTCAAAAGACGAAAATGAAAATTTTCTATTTTGCCGGGAACAAATTCAGAAAATCGGTGTCTAATCAAACAGTTCGCCGAAAAAAAGCGGATTAGCGACTTAAAAATTACAGCCTGCGGGGAAGGAAATAGATAGATGTTCTTCGGAAAGTCAATGACATTTGACGAGGAAGAATTAGGAAATGTCGCTTCGGCGGCACGCGGGATTGTCGTTCGTTCGACGACTGAAATCGAGTTCATTGAAAAATTGAAAAGCGGCGACGCGCAGGCACTCGACACCTTGGTTATGCGATTTTCCAACGATATTTACGCGCTGCTTTATCGTTTGACGCAGGACGCGGAAGAAGCGGCGGATTTGACGCAGGAAACTTTTTTGAGTGCGCTCAAAGCCGTCGGAAAATTTCGCGGCGAGGCGGATTTGAAAACGTGGTTATTTCGGATTGCGATCAACGAATCGCGCAATCGCTTTCGCTGGTGGAAACGCCGTTTTCGCAGCACAACCGACTCGCTCGACGCGCCGGTCGGAGCGAGCGAGAAGCCTCTGAGCGAAACGGTTTCGAGCAATTCGATTAATCCTGAAGAAATGATTCTTCAGCGCGAACGCGAACGACATTTGATGAAAGCCGTCAACGATCTGCCCGAAAACTTCCGCGAAGCCGTCGTTTTATGCGACATCGAAGGCTTGAGCTACGGAGAAATTGCGACGGCCTTGAATGTCAATATCGGAACGGTCAAATCGCGCATCGCTCGCGGACGTGAAGAGTTGAGAAAGAAATTACACGGATTTTGATGTTTGAAAAAGGATTCAGGATTTAAGATGCCGATCTAATCTTTGATTCTGAATCTTGAATCCTAAATCGAAAAAGCGAATGATTGACTCGCCCCGGTTGCAGTAACTTAAACCAAAAATCGGTGCCAACGAAGCGGTCAAGGAGCAACGAAGAGTTCGGAAAGGTAAATTACGAAAAGCATTCGGCGGAGTTGGCGGTTCTATTTGAAAACAGACCAACAACAACCGATAAGCCGTGAATGACGCGGATGCGATTCAAAATTTTCGAGACGAACGAAGCGTTGTTTTCCCGGAAAGGAAAACAGCCGGGGTCAGTGAGTCATTCGCTCAGAAAGGGTTTGAATTTAGGATTCAAGATTCAGAATTCAATCGTTCCTTACGGGTTTAATTCCTCGTGGCTCTGCCACGAAAATAAGGAAAAAAGATTTTTCCGATTCAATTCCTCGCGGCAGAGCCGCGAGGAAAATTTAATTTTGAATCTTGAATCCTGAATCCTGAATTAAAGTTATGTCGTGTGAAAGTTTACAATTTAATCTACCGATTTATCTCGACGATATTTTGAGCGAAACGGAACGCGCCGATGTCGAAACGCATCTGGCGCAGTGTCCCGTTTGCCGTTGTAAATTGGCGGATTTTCAGAGTTTGAGAAATAACCTGCGCGGGTTGCCGCGTTCGGCGTTGTCGAACGAATTGTTGACGGCGATGCGAAACCGCGTTGCGTCGGAAGCGTCGGTCAAGCAGGAGATATTCGCCGGACTTCCTTCCGAAGGTTGGCGCGAATGGCTGCAAATGCGTCTGATGCCTTACGCGGTCGGCACGGCGGCATCGCTTTTATTTGCGATAACTCTGCTTTGGAGTTTGCTTTCCGCCGCCGTGATTCCCGAAAAAACGGTTGAGCTGGCGAAGAACGACGCGCCCCTAAAATCAACCGTTCTGCTGGCGAATCCGGCTGCAAATAATTTCGGAAACGATTTTGAATTGAATCCGGCGAGTTTCGCCGCTACGCGCTACTCGGTGTCGGGAAATTCGCCGTCGCTCAATCCGCAGGGCGCGTTAGTCGCGCTGACCAAATCAATCGTGCGCGGGAAAATGAAGGACGATGAAGTCGTTATCGTCGCCGATGTTTTCGGCGACGGACTGGCGCAAATCGCCGAAATCGTCGAACCTTCGAGCGATCTGCAAGCTGTTCACGAACTTGAGAAAGCCTTAAAAAATGATCCGCGCTACGCCGCGCCATTCGTTCCCGCCAATATGGACGGGCGTTCCGACTCGACCGTGCGCGTGATTTTCAAAATCAATCGCGTAGATATTCAAACTCACTCCAAAACAAACAAAAAATGATGTAAATCGGCAGGAGAAAACCTCCGCGTCCTCTGCGTCTCTGCGTGAAAAATTTGCTCTAAGAACAAACCATTTCACGCAGAGACGCAGAGAACGCGGAGAGAAAATCCTTTCCAATGACAGAAGTTTCCTACTCATTTTTCGCACAAATAATCCCGTTCGCTTTATCAAAAGCGAAAGATGCTGGGAAAACCGCTGTTTGCCGCCAACTGTTCGCTCAAAAGTAAAACGGGCGGTCAGACTATCCGGTTTTTTTTTAGCCGTTTCGCTTCCGCCAAAGTTAATTTATAATTTTCGTTCGCCTTGTTAAATTTCAAATCTTATTCATTTAAACTTGCGGCTGACAACCCGAAATTGTTAGCCTTTGGTTATATTTTAGATTTGAAGAAGGAAAATAAAAATGGCTGAACAAAATACTATTCAAGACGACATTCAGGATTTTTTGAAGAAAATCGAAACGACGGCGGCGGATTTTTTTGAAGGCTTGACCGATTCGCTGGTCGGCAAAGCCGAGACTTTGCGCGACGGCACGGAACACGCGCCGGTCTCCTTGCCGCGCGATTTGGCGGCGCACAAAAACGCGCAGACCGAATGGTGGTATTACACCGGACACGGTGAAACTATTTCGGGTAAAAAATTCGGTTTTGAACTGGTCTTTTTCAAACGCCGCACGGATTTGGATAAGTTTTCACTCGTTCCGGTGCGGCTTTTCGGCAACCCGATTTATTTCGCGCATTTCGCTTTGACCGATGTCAACGACAAAAAATTCCGTTACGCGCACCGCAAAAGCGCGAACGGATTTTTTGATTTGCCCGCGTCGGCGAGCGAGGAACATTATCATTTGCGGCTCGGCGACTGGTCTTTGCGCGAAGCTAAAGACGCGCACGTCCTTCGGGCGACCATCGGCACGGGAACGGTTTTTGAAGCGACCTTAAAGCCGTCGAAAAAAGCCGTTTTAAACGGCATCGCCAAAGACGGCGTTTCGTTTAAAGACGAAGGCGAAGCCTCGCGCTATTTCGCCTACACGCGGATGGAAATGGAAGGCGACTTAATTTTGGACGGGAAAACCGAACATTTTAACGGCTCGGCGTGGATGGACCGGGAATTCGGAACGTGGGAGCCGACCGAACGGCAGAAAGGCTGGGATTGGTTCAGCATCCAGTTGTCGGACGAAACCGAAGTGATGTGCTATCAACTGCGCGACAGCGCGGGCGGCGTATCGGAATTCTCCAGCGGAACTTTTATCGCTAAAGACGGCGAGTTCGAGCCGCTCGGCAAGTCGGATTTTATTATCGAGCCGACCGGCTTCTGGAAAAGTCCGCACACCGACGCAACTTATCCGTCCGGCTGGAACGTCAAAGTTCCGAAATATAATCTCGATTTGACCGTTACGCCCGTGATGGAAAATCAGGAACTTGACACGCGCGGGACGACGATGATTATTTATTGGGAAGGCGCGTGCGAAGTCAAAGGAAAGGCGGGCGACAAAGACGTTGCGGGACGCGCCTACGTCGAACTCGTCGGCTACGACCGCTCGCACGACCAGCCGAATCTGGCGTATTTTCTGATGGGCAGCCAATTTGAGTTTCCATCCAAATCATTCTTCGGTTAAACCGAGTTTTCGTAATCGAAAAAGCCGTCGAGATCAGTCAATCTCGACGGCTTTTGCTTTTTCAAATTAACCGGAAGCTCATTTTCCGTCAAGGACTTTTCTCAATTTATCGGCGTAACTTTTATCGAGTTTGACCAGTATATTATATTGCACTTCGGCATCCTCCGGCTTATTGTCCACCACGTAAGCGTTTCCGAGATTGTAGTTCGCCTTCATAAAATTCGGACTCAGAGCGATGCTTTCCTTGTAGGCTTCGACGGCTTTTTTGGCTTGCCCGTCCGTGTAATAAGCGTTGCCGAGCAGATAGAAGCCGTCGGGATTCGTCGGATTATCGCGGGTAAAAGCGGAAAGACCGGCGATAGCTTTCTTCAAATAATCGGCGGCGAGAGCCGGTTTGTTTAATTCTTTGTTGGCGCGGGCGAGATAGAAAAAAGTTTCGCCGTCGTTCGGGTTGATTTTCAGAGCGTTGTTGCATTCGATGACCGCCTGCGGATATTTCAGCATATCGTTAAAGGCGCGGCATAAATTGGTGTGCGCGGCGGCATCGTCGGGCGCATTTTTAACGGCTTGCTGTCCTGCGCCGACGGCTTCTCCGTGCCGGTCTGCCAGGCTGTAATACCAGGTCAGGGAAACCAACAGCGGACTACTGCGCGGATACATTTTCAAACCCTGCCGCGCCAGGTCAATCGCCTCGCTCAGACGATTTTCGGCGCGGTAGAATTGGGTAACATTGATAAAAAAATCTTCAGGCATTTCCGGTTTGACGTTCAAAGCTCGTTTATAGGCTTCGACCGCTTCGTTCGGCTTTTTGGCGATTGCCAGACTGTCGCCGATCAGCGCGTAGGATTCGCCCGTAAACTTCGTGGCTTTTCTGATGGCTTCGACGGCGTTTGCTCCCTGTTGATTAAAGTCGCCCGTTTTCGCGTAGCTCAGAGCGAGATAGTAATATAAATCGCCGTTATTCGGATTCAACTTGATCGAATTTTTCAGAGCCTCGACAGCATCCTTATACGATCCTTTCTCAACCAAAATTTCACTGCGTCCGCTGATAAAATCGGTGTTGGTTTTGTCTTTGAGCAAACCGTTTTCGACATCGCTCAGAGCCGCGTCGTAATTTTGCCTTTGGAAATTAACGACCCATCGAATTTTGTAAATTTCGAGCGCGGAATAACCTTGATTAAACGCCGTGTCCAATTCTTCAGCCGATTCGTTGAATTCGTTCAGATAATAATGAGCGTAACCTTTCCAATAATGGGCTTCGGCGTAATTCGGCGAAATGACAATCGCTTCGGCGTATTTGTTGATTGCCAAACGATAGTCTTTTCTGGCGAACAATTTATTACCTTCCGCCAATAGTTTTTTGGCTTTGTCGGCGGGTTTGGAACGCTTGTCTTTTTCCTTCGGCTGCGCGTGAATTTCGTTGGCGACGGTGGTGCAAAATATAAATAGCAAAAAGTATGTGATTATTCCGATGTAAATCTTTTGTCTCATTTCTTAAATCTCCTGCAAACTACTGAACAATGGGCGGCGTTTTTTTAACAATCGGTTTCGGGACGGTCGGCTTCGGGGTCGGGGGTCGGGTCGGCGCGATGTCAATAAACGGTGTCGGGCGCGGGGCGACGGTGCGCGTCGGCTGCGGCTGAACCGTTTTTACCGGCGCGGCGGTCGGCGCGGTCGTCGGAGTGCCGACGGGTTTGTTGTCAACCGTATCGGCGTTCGTGTTTGAAAGATTGTTGTCAGTCAACTCGTTGGAATTGGTATTTGAGTTGACGTTGTTGACTGTTTCAAGCGACGGCGCAGTCGTCGGTTCAACGGTCGCGGTTGTTTCCGGCGTTGGAGCCGGAATCGTATTTTCGCGGGTCGAACCCGAATCCCGCATCACGAACCATCCGACTGCGGCGGCTCCGAACGCCAGAATCAGAAGCCCGGCGGCGATTCCGACAATCGCTAGTGATTTATTCGACTTCTTCTTGACCGGCGCGGTAATTTTGACCGGCGCATTTGGTGTAGATGTTCCGACGGGCGTAAAAGTCGAATTCTTATTTTCCTCTCCGGCAAACGAATCGAATTTCGCTCCCGACTCGCTCGCGCCGTTATCGAAAGACATCAGCGGGACGGTCGCGTCCGGCGTATAACTCTGCGGCTGATTCAAATCCGCTTCGGAAAAAAACTTGCTTTCCTCGAAATTTTCTTCGAGACTATCGCTTTTGCCGGAAACTTTTTCGCCGAAATTTTCTTGTCGCGCGTAGCTGTTCTGTTTGGCATCGGCGATGGCATCGGCAATCACGGACGAGCTTCCGGCTAAAAATACTTCGGTTTTAATGTCGGCTTGTTTCGGCTGCGGTGTATCGGTTTCGGGATCGTAACGCAAAGTCGCCTCAAAATCGGGAACCGGCTTTCCGTTCTCCGATGACGGCGGCGCACTCGGATGCTGATCGGCGGACGAATACGGAGCGGTCGGTGTCGGCTGCGAATTGATCGGCGTTTGGCTGACGAGCGGCGCGACGGGAAGAACTTCCGTTTTTTGATGCGCCTGCGAAACCGCCGGCTGGCTTTGCTGCTGTGCCTGCAAAATCGCCGGTTCACTGCCGCCGGCATACTCGACGGTGCTGGCGGTCGTCTCGTTCTGCATCTGCGCGTAAGCATCGCGCAGAGCTTTCTGCATTTCGCGGGCGGTTTTGTAACGCTGTTCCTGGCTGATCGCCATTCCCTTCACGATTACGTCGGAAACGCCTCTGGAAACTTCCGTGTTGATCTCGCTGATCGGCGTGATCGGGTCGGGTAAGCCGTTAATCAAACTGTCGGCGCGAGTCAGAGCGTCGGGCGGCACACTGCCGGTCAGAATTTGATAAAGCGTCGCCGACAGCGAATAGATGTCGCTTCGCGCGTCGGTTCCCGTGCCGCGAATCTGTTCCATCGGTGCGTAGTGCGGCGTGTAACCGACGATGCTGCCGGTCGTCGTCGCGCGGGTTTCTCCGGCGGAATTTTTCGACAATCCGAAATCAAGCAGGACGATGTGATTTTCGTCGGTTAATTTAAGATTTTGCGGTTTGATGTCGCGGTGAATGATCGGCGGCTCGTGCGCGTGCAGATAAGTCAGCGCGTCGAGCAGTTGATCCGCCCAGAACAGAACCCAACTCAGCGGAAACGGCTTTTGCGCCGCTTCGATCCGCTTGGACATATCCTCACCGGAGATGTGTTCCATCACCAGATACTGCGTTCCTTCGTCGGTGAAATGATCGCTGACCTTCGGCAAAACCGGATGGCGCAGCCGCGCCAGCGTTCGCGCTTCGCGCTCGAAAGCGTTGCCAAGCAGCACATCGTCGGAGAAAAACGTGCGTTTCAAAGCAATTGCGCTGCCGAGCCGCTGATCAACTGCCAGGTAAACTTCGCCCATTCCGCCTTTGCCGATTAAATGGACGATTAGGTATCGGTTCTGTATTAAAGTATTCGGAGCTATTGGTTTCATCTGAATTTCCTGACGGGAGTCGTTAAATTATAGCGTCTAAAACGCCGCTTCAGCTAAAAAGTTCGATCTGCGTAAAATCAAAATGCAGAAATCGAAAAATTTTCTTCACCGACCGGCAAATAGTTTGTCCTGCGCCGCCATCGCCGATTGTCCGGCGTGCTGCCAACAGCGACCGCCGCCTTTGACGCGCCGCGAACACGGCGTGCCTTTCTTGGTTGCCGCCCCGCAGAAATAAACTTTTTCAGCCGATTCGACGGATACGACCTCGGCTGGCTTGTTTTTTACCTCCGGCGTTTTCGCCGTCGCCGGTTTCACTACCGCGTTGCTGTTCGACTGAGCCGCAAATTGAATAACATTGGCGGGCGCGACGCTTTGATTGGCTGAAATGCTTTTGCCGTTCGGAATTCCGCTCACCGACTGATTCGGCGAAACATTTAACGGCTTGTCGGATTTTTGAAA
>JAYVGL010000127.1:0-14377 GCA_043772175.1 Pyrinomonadaceae bacterium
GCCGAACTTTTATCCGGGTTGGGTTTTTACCGATATGTTTTTCTCGACCGAAGCCCGCGCCGAACTCGAACGCCGCGCCCGCGGTCCGGTCGTGCAGAACTTGAACCGAAATTACAATTTGACCGCCGCCGAAAAAGCATATCTCGTCGCGTTGGGCGTTCCCGCGCCGGTGATTGACAACTGGCTCGTCACTTTGAACGCCAACCGCACGATTTCCGCGCCGTTTTATGCACGTAATTATCTGGAGCGCAACGCTGAGTATACCGGCAAAATCAAAAATCCGGTGCTGACGCTGCACACGCTTTACGACCCGCTCGTCACCGTTTCGCAGGAACGCGAATATCTGCAAACCGTGACGGAAGCGCGGCGCACGCGCAATTTATATCAGGCTTATACGAACGGCAACGGACACTGTAACTTTACGGGCGAACAACTCGTAACTTCCGTAAACTCGATTAACAATTGGGTAAGAACTCGAACCAAACCGACGGCGGCAAATTTCCCGACCGCGCTCGGATTTTTACCCGACAGTTTCGTGCCGCCGCCGATGAATCAACCGTGATCGGATTTTGGATTTGAGATTTTGATTAAGAAGGACGCTGACCTTTAATTGAGTCAGCGTCCTTTTTTAGTCTTCTTCTTTTTCACCTATCTTTACTTCAAACCTCGCCAGCGAGTTATTAATTTCTCAAGTCCATAGCCAATCAAAACTGCTTGAATTTGCCAGCCGAAATACACGAAAATTATAAAAGGGCAGGGTCCGTTCGTGCTGATCGGCGGCAATTCCGACGCAAATAAGAAAATAATCGGCAACAACATTAGTCCGACGATTATTGAAGCCGGAAGGTTAAAAATCATTAGAATTTTATAAAGCAAAAATTCGTATTCCCAATGTTCCGGCTGAATTGTCCGTTTTTGCACCAATGCGATAACTAAAACGACTAGATGTAGAAAAAAGAAAATTTGTGCCGTCCGGCTGGCGGCGACTCTTTTTGCAAATTCGGCGATTCGTTTAATTACTTTCATTTGGTTTGCCTCTTTATTATTCGCGCCCCGTAACGAAGAAAATCATACGTCGTCGGCTCACGTTGCGTTGCTCTTCTTGTGGCATCGGGACCGAGTTTCGCTATTTGCGGTGTATAGTAAACAGTTCGCGGCGCGGTGCGATAATCGTTAATCCAATCTATACCGTATTTGACGCTACTACTCTCTAAATTTGACAATGCTGAATTGATTTTTACGTCTGAAACTACGTCTGAAACTACGTTTGCTACCGGAAGAAGATAATTTGTGTAATCGAGAGGTGTTTCTGAAAGCCCAATAATCCCGAAAAGATGTCCGAGTTCATGGCAGATGGCTCTATCGTAAAGCAAGTCGTTTTTTAATTCCGAAAGAAAAACCTGGCTGCTGCCTGTTTCATATTTTGAGTAAGCCTCAAGTCTCAAATGATCGTTCATAAAAAAGATGTTTGCCATTTCGTCAAGCGTTCCGGCAGTGATCTCGGTGCGACTATGATTGACTTTCCCAACCGAGTAGCGAGTGGTGTAGAGTAATCCTATTCGGTAGAAAGTGCGTGTCCAGTATTCGAGTTTCGGCTTTAATCGTTCGGTGATGTAGTCGAGTTTGGTTTGTGGGGCGATGTTTGCGGTGATTAAATCAGGATCATAAACAATATTCAAATCAACAGTGACTTTTTCGATGTTCGGCAAATCTTTCATTGAACCTAATTCGCCGCCGTTCATCACATAATAAAGTTGGCGGGTCGTTAGTTCTTGTTTGTTGAATTCGTTAAGTTGGTGCGTGTGCAACTGACCGGCTTTTTTTCTCCACTCTTCATCCGACACTAACTGATCTTTATCCTGCGGGCTAAGATCAATCAGCCATTGCAGACGCGGCGTAGAATCTTTGCCTTTGAAGAGATGACCGCCCGACTAAATCATATACTCGGCGAAAGACATCTGTTCTGAAAGCGGCATTCCCGCGAGTCTTGCCGCTTCAATAAAAATTCGACGAGCAAAGTTCGCTTGCGATTCGTCTTTTCTGACGATCAAACTGACTTTTTCGGGGATGTCGTATGGCATATTCTTATTATGAAATTTCGCACCCTGTAAAAGCAACAAAAAAATTATCGAACGAAAACGACTTTACCGTTGTCTGTTTCACGCACCATCATCGCCAATCGCTTCGACCGGACAGGCGAGCAACGCTTCCTCGCAAAGTTCAATCTCTTCCGGCGTTTCCGGCTGTTTATAGACGTAAGAATAACCGTTTTCGTCGTAGCGCGTGAAGTTTTTCGGCGAAGTGTCGCGGCAGACATCGCAGTCAATACACATTCGATCAACATAGTATTTGCCGCGCGCGTTTTCGGGTAATTTATCTTCTAACTCAGCCATCTTTTTAATGGTGAATGGTGAGTGATAAATGGTGAATTTAAGAACCTCTTGATTCACCATTCACCATTCACCATTTACCATTATTTTTGATTCTGCTCGGTAAAATCTATCATTCGCTGCAAAGCGATCAGCGCGAAATGTTTCGTTTCGTCGTCAACTTTGATTTGATTGACGACATTTCCGGCGACGAGATTGTCCATCGCCCACGCGAGATTCTGCGGCGCGATGCGATACATCGTCGCGCACATACACAAGTCGGGCGCGAGCAGGTGAATTTCTTTGTCGGGAAATTTTTTCTGAAGGCGCAGAACCAGATTTAACTCCGTCCCGATTGCCCATTTCGAGCCTGCCGGAGATTTTTCGACCGTGTTGATGATGAACGATGTCGAGCCGTTCAAATCTGAAATATCCACGACTTCGCGCATACATTCCGGGTGAACGAGAACTTTGACATCAGGAATGTCTTTACGGATTTTATCAACGTGCCACGGTTTGAATCTGCCGTGAACCGAACAATGCCCGCGCCATAAAATCAATTTCGCGTCGTGCAGTTCTTCTTCCGTATTGCCGCCGAGTTCTTCAAACGGATTCCACAAAACCATTTGTTCCGCCGGAATTCCGAATTTCGCGCCGGTGTTTCTGCCGAGATGCTGATCAGGGAAAAACATCATTTTGTCGAAGTTTTTCAAATAAACATCGAACAAAGGCACGGCGTTCGACGAAGTGCAGACGACTCCTTCGTGACGACCGCAGAACGCTTTGATCGCCGCGCTCGAATTCATATAAGTAATCGGCGCGACTTTCTGTTTCAAAACTCCGATCTCTTTTAATTGCTCCCAAGCGTCTTCGACCTGTTCGACCGTCGCCATATCAGCCATCGAACAGCCCGCGCCCAAATCCGGCAGAATCACTTTCTGATGCGGCTGTCCGAGAATATCCGCCGATTCCGCCATAAAATGCACGCCGCAGAAAACGATGAATTCGGCTTCTTTGCGCTGCGCCGCCATCACCGACAATTGATAAGAATCGCCGGTCAAATCGGCGTGTTCGATCACGTCGTCGCGCTGGTAATGATGACCTAAAACGACGACGCGCGAACCTAAATCCTTTCGCGCTTTTTCGATGCGCTCGGCGAGTTCCGCGTCGGACATTCGCAGATAATTTTCAAGCAGAAAAGCGTTGTTGACATCTTCTGCGCCGACTTTTTCTTTTTCCAAAATCGCTTCCATTTTTCGCCTCTCCGATTAACCGAATCGGACGCGGGCGGCAAAAAACATTTCCGCAGAGGAATTTTGTCTTTTGCCATCTCGCGCCCGACTACCCGATTGCTTGTCCAACCCGTTCCACTACAAAATGAGCGTCTGCGCGAGACGTTTATTTTTGAAGACGATCCGAATTCATTACTTTGACAAGTTTGTTATAAACTCCGAGCAGCAGAAAAGGTGAAACCCACTGACCGACGAAGCGGCTTTTATTAGGATTGCCCGTGATCTCGAAATAAAGCGAAAGCCCGATTGAGCCGAGTGCGCCCACGAGAAAAATATCCGCCGGTAATTTAGCCGTTTGTTCTTCAATCGTGCGCGAGACGATTCCGTCCGCAACTTGCTTTTCCATCGTCGAATTTTTTGTTGTGTCTGCCATTTTATTTTTTTCTCCCTGATAAATCTCATCGAGCGTTCCTGTTCGATGTCCCTTGTTTATGCCTGGGGTTTGCCGTCCCCGCTTAACCGGCGAGAATCACCGATTGGCTCTCGCCGAAAAGCGTCTGAAAAAGATTTTCAAGCCGTCCGTCGCTCGGCTGCCGCCAATAAAAATAATTACACTTCGAGAAAACTTTCGCAAGCACCGTCAAGAATTCGGCGGCGGTCGCAGCTTTCATCTTTTCATTTCTTACTCGGTCTGTTTCGATTTTTTCCGACAATATAATTCGTCGGCTTGAAAACCTCGCCGCGCAAATCAGAATTGACCGAAAAAAAATCGGCGAGGGGAAAGTATGAACGAAAGTTTCGACGCTTTAGATAATTCGGCGAGATCGAAACACGAAGCCTTTGCAGGCGACGACGCAAAGCTCACGCTCGACAGACCCGTCTCGGAATTAACTTTCCGTATGCGGCAGCTTCACGGTAAATGTCGTTCCCTCGTTTAATATCGATTCGACTGCAATCGTGCCGCTGTGGTCGTCAATAATTTTTTTGACAATCGCCAAGCCTAAACCCGTGCCGGTTTCTTTGGTTGAAAAATACGGCTCGAAGATTTTGTCGAGATTCTCCGGCGGAATGCCGTCGCCGGTGTCGGCGATTTCGATGACGACCGATGCGCTTTCGGACGCAATCGTTACATTGAGATTGCCGCCGTTTTTCTCCATCGCCTGCACCGCGTTGATAAACAAATTGCTGAAAACCGAGCGCAGAACTTCCGCGTCGCCGAAGATCGGCGGGACGTTTGCCTGTTCGATGAAATTGATTTTTATGTTTTGTTCGACGGCTTGCGGTTCGACGATTCGCAGGGAGTCCTCGATGATTCGGCGCGGTTCAGTCGGCTGTAAATTTAGTTTCGTCGGGCGCGAGTAGCGCAGAAAATCGGAAATCTGCCGGTTGATGCGGGCGACTTCGGTTTTGAGCTGCGCGGTCAATTTTTCAAAATCAACGCGCTGTCTCTCCTCCGACGGAGCGAATTTCGCCCGCAGATGATCGAGCGTCAGGTTGATGTAATTAAGGGGATTGCGGATTTCGTGCGCGATTGCTGAAGCCAGCCGCCCGACAACCGCCGATTTTTCGGCTTCCTGCAATTGATTTTCGAGTTCGCGCGTTTTTTCGAGTTCGGCGGTCATCTCATTAAACTGCAAAGCGAGCTGCCCGATTTCGTCGGAGCGCGTCGCTTCTTTGACACGCACGCTTAAATCTCCGGCGGCGACGCGCCGCGCCGCATCGGACAAATTCGCAATCGGTCGCGTGAAACGCCAGACGAGAAAAAATGTCGTCGCTGTCGAAAGCAGCAGAATAAACAGCGTGTAAACCAGCGGGCGCGTCGCTTTTTGAAAAATCTGACTTTTATCGGTTTTCAAAATCACCATCACATACCAGCGACCCTGACTCGTTTCAATCGGAATCGCGTGCGCTTCGCCGTCGGCGGCATCGTCGGCGGCGGCTTTCGAGTTCGGGAATTTGTCCAGGTCTTCGCCCAGACGACTGTCTTCGGGAAGCGGCGGCAAATCCGTTAATTCGCTCAATTTTCGATATTGCAGATTGTCGTCCTCGTCGGTCGTCGGCACATAATCCGGGTTCAGGCTGTCGGAAATCTGCCAGTTGTTGTTGATGACGATAATGTCCTGGATGCGTTCGAGCGTTTGTTCGTCAAAGAAAGATTCTCCTTCGCGGTTAACCAGTTCCCGCAGACGATCTTTCACCTGGATACTGTTAAAACCGAGGGCGATGCCGGCGACCAGTGCCTGTTCCTGTAATTCGCGCATCCGCGTATTTTCGCGGCGATTTGAAAGGTTGACGTAAAGCTGCACACCAAGCGTGGCGACGAGCAGGAACGCCAGAATTATCAAAAGTCGGGCGCGAAATGTGTTGAAAAAATTCATCTGTTTGTCTGATGCGGAAACACGCCCGGTAGTCGAGCGTGCCGGTTTTGTCATCGCGCGCTCGTCTCGTGCGGGCTTCGGCAGATTCGATTTTTTTACTTTTTAATTCTTGCCGTTCGCGGAAGGCGAATGGTATATTGGTTTTTAGTCGTTAAAGCGTAACTGACGACCGAGATTTTCGGCTTATAAAATTTCCGTTTCTTCAAAAATCAAAAAGTAAGAGTTTCATACAACTTAATTCCGTATAAGTAGTCGTTCACAATTATGTTTACCCATATCAATTTGAGTTTTCAGTCGTGGATGATATAAGTCTATTTGCCCCGGCATTTAACTGATTACAAGATAGTTAAGTCTAATTGTGAACGACTACTTATAGCGTCAAAGCGATTATATTTTATACTTTCTCCCTTTGTCTTTTAACTTTTGCTTTCGAATCACTCTCCTTAGTTTTCAAGTAAAAAAGAGGTTATTACGATGTATCTTTCACCTGAAAAGTGTCTTGCGAAAATTTATGCCGCCGTTGTTTTAGTTTTTCTGCTGTTTGCCGCCGACTCGACGGCGCAAACCGGGAAAAAGCCGTCCGTCAAAGATAACAAGAAAATTGCTTCCGCCAAGTCGGGCGACCGGAAAAAAGCCGATAAAGACAAAACCGCCGCCAAACCGTCGAAAAAACTTTCGGCGAAAGAGGAACGCGCCGAAAAGGAAAAGTTAAAGAAAGCTGCTCAAGTAAAATCAGATAAAGAATCTAAATCCAAACAAGCCGACGCGAAAAAGTCCGATAAAAACAAAGCGGAAAAGAATAGAGATGACAAAAATAAAGCGGAAGATAAAAAACGCGCCGCCGAAGAAGCACGCCGCCGCGCCGTCGAGGACGCAGAACGCCGCGCCGACAACGAAGAACGCCGCCGCGCAATTTTAGCCGAACAGCAGCGACGCGCCCAACTCGCCCGCGAAGCTCAAGCCCGACGCATCGCGTTCGAGCGCGGACTTCGCAGCGAAACCGTCGAGAACATCGCGCACGACAACATCGAAGGCGAAGATTTGGAAGTTCGCGCCGCCGCCGTCAACGCCCTCGGCAATCACGCCGGAACGATTCTCGTGATGGAAGCGCAAACGGGCAAAGTTTTATCAATCGTCAATCAGGATTGGGCGATTCGCCACAGTTTCAAGCCGTGTTCGACGATTAAACTCGTAACGGCGGTCGCCGGAATCAACGAAAAAGTGATAAATTCCGACGGCAGAATCAACGAACGCCGTTTTCCGATGGTTCTGGACGACGCGCTCGCTTATTCGAACAACAGCTATTTTCAGAACGTCGGCGCAGAATTGGGCAACGCGAAAATGATTTCCTACGCGCAGATGCTCGGACTCGGCAGTCCGACCGGAATCAACGCCGACAAGGAAACCGGCGGACGACTCGCTTTCGGCAACAACAACGCGCGGATTTACTCGCACGGCGACGATTTTGAAGTTACGCCGCTGCAATTGGGCGTGGTCGTCTCCGCTCTCTCGAACGGCGGCAAAGTTCTCGTCCCGCACATCCCGAAAAACAAATTCGAGAAGGCAAACTTTCGCGGCGCGATGCGTTATCAATTAAATCTGCCGAACAATAATTTTAGAAACGTGCTGCCCGGAATGATCGGCGCGGCGCAATACGGGACGGCGCGGCGCGGAATTGACGCGAGTTTGGCGGTCGCGGGCAAAACCGGCTCGTGCATCGGGCAAGGCAGCTGGGTCGGATTGTTTGCCTCGGTCGCGCCGGTCGAGAATCCGAAATACGCCGTCGTCGTCATCACGCGCGGGCAATCGGAACGCGGCAAATATGCGGCGGCGATTGCCGGAAACGTCTATCAATCACTGCGAAACCGCCTGACCGAGAACGGCAGTCAGAATCTCGCTAAAATCCCGCTCGAACTAAAACCGCAGACGAAAATCAACGCCAAAACGTCGGCGAAAATTGACGATGCCGAAGGCGAAGAATCCGAAGACAACGATGCCGCCAAAACGTCGGCGGGCAATTCTTCCGCACCGCCGAAAGCCATCGGCAAAAAAGGCGGCAGTCAGACTGATCCGTTCTCGAACGTCGTCATCAAAGTCAAAAAATCGGATGAACTGACGCGCCCGCGCATCGTGTCGAATAAATGATGAATCAGCGTTAATCGAATAAACTTTTCGCATCCAGCTTTTATGCTTGACACAGGCGTAAAGGTTGCGTGATTATTATCCTTCCGTGCAGTTTATCGGTTGTAAATGAAGAAATCAGCGGTTGCAAAAGTTCCGAAACTCTTGCAACCCTTCGCTAGACCGATTCATCAGAGTTTCGCAAAACGCGGAACATCTTCTGATGTCGCTCGTTTGTCGGGTAAATTTTTACACACAATTTTTGGAGGACGATTTGATGAAAACCATTTTTAGATTTTTGACACTGGCGATGCTGCTGGCGACTTTTTCCGCCGTGACCGTAACTACAGGCTATGCCCAAGACGATGCGGCTGAAAAAGCGGCGTTATATGACACATACATAAAGAATTACGACAAGCCGGAAATTGAGAAGCGGCAAATTGCCCTTGATGCCGCGAAAAAATACGTCGAAAAATTTGGCGCAAATGTTCCTGACAAAGAGCAAGTTGATTACTTCAAAAAAGCGATTCCCGATTTAGAGAAAGGAATTGAAGAATCAAAAAAAGCGGCGGGGGCAGCGGAAGAGCAAAAGAAAATGCAGGTTCTTTATGACGCTTTCAACAAAGCGGCGACCGCAAAAGACGTTCCGGGAATCTATACGAGCGGAAAAGCGATTCTTGCTAAACAGCCGGAATTCCTCGACGTGATTATTGTTTTAGCGAACGCCGGTTTCGACCAGACGCTCGCCGATCCGAAATCTTCGACTTATACGAGCGACGTGGTTAGTTACGGAACGAACGCGATTCAGAAAATTGAAGCCGGCAAAGAATCGGAATCCAAAAAATACGGTGCTTTTACATACTCTTTAGGCACGAAAGAAAATGCCCTGCGAATCTTGAATTACAGTGTCGGTTTTGTGATGTCGGCTCGTCAGGAAAAGAAAAAAGACGCGCTGCCGTATTTTTACAAATCGGCGAAACTCGAAACCGGCGGCAAAGGCATTGCGCTTATTTATCAAGCCATCGGCGCAAACTATTTGGACGAAGCTCTTAAAATTAACGAAACACGCAACGCCGCCATCAAAGCCGCCGGTGACAAAGACACGCCGGAAACATTAGAGATGGAAGCTAATCAGAGAGGCTACGCCGACCGTGCGATTGACGCTTACGCGAGAGCCTACAAGTTAGCCAAAGACGATAAGGGCGCGAAAAAAGAATACGTTGACGGACTTTACAGCAAGTTAACCGATTTATACAAATTCCGTTATGACGGCAAGGTCGAAGGCATTGACGCTTATGTTGCCGGTGTTCAAAGCAAACCGCTACCCGATCCGGCGACACCGATTACGCCGGTAAAAGTTGAAGTTCCGGCACCTGCCACGACTCCGGCGACGACGGGAACGACTCCGACTCCGACGACCAAACCGGCGACCGCGCCGACGACCAAACCGGCGGTTACGCCGACTACGAAACCGGCGGCGACTCCGACGGCTGATTCGACGGTAAAACCGGCAGCGGATAAAACTAATGCCAAGAAACCGGCTCCGAAAAAGAAAGGCACTCGCTAAATTCTTTCGCTGAAAATGGTTTGATTGAAAGCCGGACGCATATTTATCTCGCGTCCGGCTTTCTTTTTGTCCTTAATACTTTTAGAATTAGCGTCTATGCCGAAAAATCTGGCGAATCTCGAACAATTGATCGGTTATAAATTTCAAAATCTGGCGTTGCTCGAACGCTCGGTAACGCACCGTTCGTGGGCGTTCGAGCGTGTCGCGCTCGGTGAAGACGAAGAAGCGCGCAGTTTGCAGAACGAATCGCTCGAATTCGTCGGCGATTCGGTTTTAGGATTGGCGATTGCCGAACAGCTTTACAATCTGCATCCGAAGGCGAGCGAAGGCGATTTGACTTTGATGAAGCACAGTCTGGTCAGCGCAACGACGCTGGCGAAGGTTTCAAAGTCGGTTTGTCTCGGCGATTATCTGCGCGTCGGGCGCGGCGAGGAAAAAACCGGCGGCAGACGCAAACAGGCACTGCTCGCCGACACTCTGGAAGCGATTATCGGCGCGATTTTCTTCGACAGCGGCTACGTTCCGGCGCGAGCGTTCGTCGCTCAGATTTACGCCGAAGAATTGCGAAACGCCACGCCGAAAACTTCGATTGATTACAAAACTTTACTGCAGGAAACTTTGCAGGCGGAAAAACTTGCCGCCCCCGTTTACAGCGTCATAAAGATCGAAGGTCCGCCGCACGAACGACAATTTCTCGTCGAAGCCGTCTGGGAAAACGGCGCGGTGCAGGCGAGCGGAACTTCGATCAAATCCGCTGAAATGACGGCGGCAAATCTCGCGCTGAAGCAATTGGGCAAAGCGAAAACGAAGAAAATAAAACTTCACGACAGCGAAGAACGTAATACCACGAAATGCGAAATTGATGCAGATGGAGCGTCCACACCGAAAGCATTTTCGACCAGCGAATTATGAGCAAAAACGAAACGGAAGCCACTAAACCGGAAGATAAGAAAACGCTCGGACCGCCGAAATCAACTGCCCGCGAATACTTTGAATCGTTCGTCGTCACGCTGATTATGGCGATTTTCGGAATGACGTTTATTCTGCAAGCCGTGACGGTTCCGACCGGCTCGATGCAGAACACGATTCTGATCGGCGATTACCTGTTGGTCAACAAATTTATTTTCTCGCCCGGCGGCAATTCGCTGCCGTTTCTGCCGCAGCGCGAAATCGAACGCGGCGACATTATCGTTTTCAAATATCCGGGCAACAAAGTTCACCCGGAAAACGACAGATCGCGCAAAATAATTCCCTATCAGATAAATTACGTCAAGCGCGTGGTCGGGCTGCCGGGTGAGACGGTCGAATTTCGCGGCAATCAGGTTTTCATCAACGGGCAGATGCTGCCCGAACACCGCGTTATCGGCGATGCCGACGACAACAATTCGGCACTGGAGACACACGAATTCGAGCCGCCGCAGCCCGGTGAAACGCACAGCGTTTACTACTCCGAAGAGACGATGAAAATCGTTCAGTCGAATGGCAGCCTACCGCGCTCCAATTACGAGTTCGGCGTTCCGGGAAAAACGATGAAGGTTCCCGAAAACCAGTTTTTCGTGATGGGCGACAGCCGCGACAACAGCGAAGACAGTCGTTACTGGGGATTTGTGCCGCGCGAGTTAATCATCGGACGCGCGATGTTCGTTTATTGGTCGTGCGACCGCGCCGCCTCGGACGGCGGTTTGTTCGGCTGCCTGACCAATCCGCGCCTCAACCGCATCGGGAAAATGATTAGGTAGAATCATTTTCAAATTACGAATTTCAAGTTACGAATTACGAATGTCGGATTTGTGTCTTCCAATTCGTAATTCGTAACTTAAAATGGAATTAAAATTCAACGCCGAAGTCGCCGCCGCGCTCGAAGATAAAAAACCAATCGTCGCTCTCGAATCAACCGTTATCGCGCACGGTTTACCTTATCCGCACAACCTCGAAACAGCATATAATTTAGAAAAAACCGTTCGCGCAAACGGCGCAACTCCGGCGACGATTGCGGTTTTCGACGGCGAATTCCACATTGGTTTGGACGAAGATCAAGTCGAACGATTGGCAACCGACCGGACGATTCGCAAAATCTCACGCCGCGATTTGCCGATTGCCGTCGGTAAAAAGTTAAACTGCGCGACGACTGTAGCGACGACGGCATTCATCGCGCATCGCGCCGGAATCAAAGTTTTTGCGACCGGCGGCATCGGCGGCGTGCATCGCGGTTTCGGCTGGGACGTTTCGGCTGATTTGCCGGAACTGGCGAACACGCCGATTACCGTCGTCTGTTCGGGCGCGAAAATCGTGCTTGATTTGCCCGCCACGAGAGAATGGCTGGAAACCAACGGCGTGTGCGTTCTCGGCTGGCGTTGCGACGAACTGCCCGCCTTTTACTCGCGCACCAGCGGATTGTTAATTGATGAGCGCGTCGAAACGGCGGAAGAAGTCGGCGAAATCATCAAAGCGCGCGATGAATTAGATTTGCGCGGCGCGATTCTCTTAACCGTTCCCGTTCCCGCACAATTTGAAATCGAGCGCGGAGAATTGGAAGAAATCCTCGCCGGGGCGTTGAAACTCGCCGGTGAAAATAAAATCGGCGGCAAAGAAATCACGCCATTTCTGCTATCGCAAATGTCTTCGATGAGCGCGGGCAAAACCCTGGCTGCCAACATCGCGCTTCTCGAAAACAACGCCCGAATCGCGGGGCAGATCGCTGTCGAAATAATAAGGGAAAAATAATTCAATCCGCGCTTGCATCTTATTCGTAAATTCTTTTTGGCGAAGAATCAATCTTTCATCTTATTTTCTTCCGCCTGAACCGCCTGAGCCAAGAGGTCTACAATATTCGTTAAACGGGTCAATAAAAATAGAATTTGCTCCAACGCGCTCTAATGTATCAACGATTTTGATGAGATTACCGTAGGCGGAAGAATCTTCAAGCTGAATAAAAACAGTTTTCTCAATTTGTGTTCCGTCATCACTGAAAACTCCCCAAGATTCTCTATTCTTGAATACTTCCGACAATTTTTTCTCAAGACTGAATAAATCGTGTTCTTCACTATTGAGAGTCAGACGATTATTTTTGTCTAATCTAACCAAAAGAATCAAAGGATACGGTCGGCTACAACCTTCTTTCGGACTTCGCCTATAAATTTCGACGTTTAATGGCAGAAGGCTCGTGTTATTTAATATTGGCACCGACTCTTTAACTTGGAAACCGTTCGTCGAAAAATAGACTGTGCCGCAACTAAGAGCAAAGGAAAGCAAAAGGCTCACCGACCGAATCCATATTAAACGGAATATTTTAAGCAGTTTATTCATTGAAATTTTCTTTCAACTTAGATGCAGATAGACTAACTTTTCATTAAAATCATCTGCTAATACTTCATCAATTCCGCCGCCGCTTTTTCGACATCTTCGATTTGCGGCAGAATGTAGTCTTCGACCTGCGGGGCGTAGGCGACGAACGTATCAATCGCACCGACTCGGCGGACGGGCGCGTCGAGATATTCAAATAATTCGTCGGAAATTCGCGCCGCAATTTCCGCGCCGTAGCCGTAAGAAATCGGGTCTTCGTGCGCGACGATGACGCGACTGGTTTTCTTGACCGATTCGGCGATGCGTTCCCAATCGTAAGGGACGAGCGTTCGCAAATCTATCAATTCAACCGAAATTCCCTGTTTTTCCAGACGCTTTGCCGCTTCAAAACTTCTTTGCACGAGTGCGCCGTAAGTAACGATGGTTACGTCGGTTCCCTCGCGGACGATTCTGGCTTTGCCGAACGGAATCAAAAATTCCGAACTCGGATATTGAGATTTGTTGTAAACCTGCCGGTATAAATGTTTGTGTTCGAGAAACAAAACCGGATCGTCGCAGCGAATCGAAGTTCGCAAAAGTCCGTTCGCGTCAAGCGCGTTTGAAGGATAAACAATGCGAAGTCCGGGCGTGTGCGCGAACAAAGTCGTGCCGCTTTGCGAGTGATAAACCGCGCCGCCTTTTAAGTATCCGCCGACCGGAACGCGAATCACCATCGGGCATTTCGTGTCGCCGTCGCTTCTCCAACGGGTTACGGCAACTTCATTTCTGATCTGGTGAAACGCCGGAAAAATATAATCGAAAAATTGAATCTCGACCACCGGCTTTAATCCGCGAATGGACATTCCGACGGCGCGACCGATGATATTGGCTTCGGCGAGCGGCGAGTTGAAAACCCGCGCCGAGCCGAATTTGCGCTGCAAATTCGCCGTTACTTTGAACACGCCGCCTTTGCCTTTGACGGTTTCCAGATATTCTTCACGCGAAACGTCGGCGACATCTTCGCCGAAGACGACGATGGTCGAATCACGCGTCATTTCTTCGTGCATACAACGGTTTATCAGGTCAACCATCGTTCCCGCGTTGCCGGACAATTCCGCGCCGTCTTCAGTGTCGAAATCTTTGGAAGTCGGATCAACATCGGGCGAATAGACGTTGCGCCACGCCGATTCGGGCGCGGGCTGCGGCGTAACAAGGGCGATGTCCGAGGCTTCATTGATTTCCGCGTCAACTTCTTTTCGCAGTTTTTCCAACTCTTCCGACGACGCGATGTCGTTCGTCATTATAAATTCGGCGAAGGTTTTGATCGGGTCAATCGCCGCGTCTTTTTCGAGTTCTTCCGCCGGGCGATAAAGTTTTTCGTCATCCGAAAGCGAATGCGAATACGGGCGCGTAACTTTGGCGTGAACG
>JAYVGL010000128.1:0-15130 GCA_043772175.1 Pyrinomonadaceae bacterium
AATCGGATGACACACTTGGGAATGCCTGAAAGTTACAAAGTTGAAGTCTAGCGAAAAACAGAAATGAGAAGATTGCTGATTTATGCAACAAAGCCGTTGCTAGTTAAAATCTGTTTTGAAACGCCGCGTATGAAACCGTTCAAACTTCATCTGAAAACCGCTTTGCTGGCTTCGGCGGTCGCGCTCGTCGCGCTGACGGTCGCGCTGCTTTTGATTAGTGCGCGAGTGGCGAATCAGTTTCGCCGCGAACAAAAGCAGCTCGCGCAGCTGCAAGCCGAAAATCTCGCGGAACATCTTTCGCTGTTCCCGACGCAGATTGACGCGGGCGACGTTCGGCGATTGACCAATCTCGTCAGCGGCTCGCGTCCGAATTTGGTTACGGTGCGCGTCTGGCGGTTAAGCGACGCAAACTTCGTCGAGCAAACCGCTTCCGACGATAGCCTTCCGGCGGAAGAAATTCCGTCCGAAACGCAAAATGCCTTGCGAAACGGTTCGGCTTCGCAGATTATCAATCGTCTGGAAACCGCCGAAAACAACGATTCATTTCGGGTTTTCGCTCCCGTTATCTTCAAAAACAAAGTTGACGGCGCGGTCGAAGTCGTCGAGCGACTCGACACGATTTCGAGCATCGCGCTCGGCTATCTTTTTAATCTTTCGTGGATTGCCATCGCCACCGTTACGTTGATGACGGTCGCGTTTTATCTGCTGTTTCAAAGTCTCGTCTATCGTCCGCTCGAAAAACTTTTGTCGGCGATGGACAAAGCGAAAGCCGGAGATTTATCGGTCGAAGTCATCGGCAAAGATAAGATTGACGAATTCGGGACGCTTTCCAACAATTTCAATCAAATGATCGGACAAATCCGCGAAATGACGGGCGAACGTGAAAAACAAAACGACATTCTCCACGAAAAAGTGCAGGCAGCGACTGCCGAATTGCAGCGGAAAAACGACCAGCTCGAAGTCGCCAATCTCGAACTTTTTCGCACGACGCGCAAAATGAGCGAGATGGAACGCCTCGCCGCGACGATTCAGACCGCCGCGCAGTTCGCGCACGAAGTCGGCACGCCGCTCAATTTAATCAGCGGACACGCGCAGTTGCTTCAGGCGAGTCTGCCGGAGGATTCAAAGGAAGCGAGCCGTCTGCAAACCATCACGGCGCAAATCGAACGCATTGAAAACATCGTCCGCGAAATGCTCGACCGGACGCGCTTTGACGGAGGCGAACTCGTGCCGCTCAGTCTCAACGAAGTTCTCGGCAAGATTTTCGATGCCGTCGAGCCGACCTTGCAGGAATCGCACGTCGAACTGCTAACTGATTCGGACGCAAATCTACCCGAAATTTCCGGCGACGCGGGACGACTTCAACAGGTTTTTTTCAATCTCGTCAAAAACGCCCTGGACGCGATGCCCGACGGCGGAAAATTAAAAGTTTCGACTTCTTTTGACGGTGAAAAAGTCTCCGTCGTATTCGCCGATAACGGTATCGGAATGAGCAAGGAAGTTGCCGGACAAATTTTCCAGCCGTTGTTTACGACCAAAGAACGCGGGCGCGGAACGGGTTTGGGTCTGGTCGTCGTCAAACAAATAATGCAAAGCCACAACGCCGAAATTACGGTGGAAAGCGAAGTCGGAAAAGGCACGAAAGTCAAATTGATTTTTGAAAAGGTAACTCTATGAAAAAAATTCTGGTAGTTGACGATGACAAAGCCTCGTGCGAGCTTTTGAGCGAGATTTTGACGAGTCGTGATTGGACGGTCGAAACGGCGAACACGCCGGAAAAGGCTTTGATTTTGTCGAATCAAATTGATTTCGATCTTGTTATTAGCGACATCAATCTCGAATCCGATTTGTCGGGCGTTGATTTGCTGAAACGGCTGCGGGAAAAGTCGCCCGTTATTTTAGTAACGGGTTTCGGTTCGCTGGAGTCGGCGGTCGAAGCGACGCGCGAAGGTGCTTGGGATTTTATCTCGAAACCGTTCAAAGTTGATGAAATAATCGCGGCGGCAAAACGCGCACTCGAACAAAATTCCGGCGCGGAAATAGTTCAGACGAAAAATTTCGCGTCCGGCGCGATGGTCGGCAGTTCGCCCGTGATGATTGAACTTTACAAGGAAATCGCCCGCGTCGCGCCGACTCGTTCGACCGTTTTGATTACGGGCGAATCAGGAACGGGCAAGGAATTGGTCGCCCGCGCCGTGCATCAGAATTCGCCGCGCCGAGATGAAAACTTCGTCGCCGTCAACTGCGGTGCGCTGGCTGAATCGCTGCTCGAAGCCGAACTTTTCGGACACGCGAAAGGTTCTTTTACGGGCGCGAACGCCGACCGGCGAGGGCTTTGGGAAGAAGCCGACGGCGGAACTCTATTTTTGGACGAAATCGGCGAAACGAGTTTGGCGATGCAGGTCAAACTGCTTCGCGCACTTCAGGAAGGCGAAATCCGGCGCGTCGGTTCGACCCGAAACCGGCAGATTGATGCGCGAATCATCGCCGCGACCAATCGCAATTTAGAAACGGAAGTAAAATCCGGTAATTTCCGCGAAGACTTATTTTATCGCCTGAGCGTCGTCACTCTGAATGTTCCCGCGCTTCGGGAACATCCGGCGGATATTATCGTTCTGGTGGAAAAGTTTTTGCAGACGGCGCGAAAAAATTCCGGCAAAGAAAATCTGCGCTTTTCAGAAGATGCTTTGAAAACGCTTTCGGTTTACGAATGGAAAGGCAACGTCCGCGAACTCGAAGCGGCGGTCGAATACGCCGCGCTGCGCGCTCGCGGCGGCGAGATTTTAACCGAAGATTTGCCGGTCAAACTGCTTTCCGACGCATTCAAACAGGCGGCGACGCGCTTTCATCTCTCGGAACTTTACGCCGATTTGCCGAGCCTCGACGAATTGGAAAAGCGATATTTACTGCACGTTCTGGAAAAGGCGGATAAAAATCGCACGAAGGCGGCGGAAATTCTCGGCGTTGACCGGCGGACGCTCTATCGAATGGCGGAGAGATTCAAAATCGAGTTGGATTAAAGTTCTATTTTGTTTGGCGCGGATGAA
Source organism: Pyrinomonadaceae bacterium (assembly GCA_043772175.1). Lineage (GTDB taxonomy): Bacteria > Acidobacteriota > Blastocatellia > Pyrinomonadales > Pyrinomonadaceae. The sequence goes on from JAYVGL010000128.1 coordinate 3,048, forward strand.
ATTTCACGTTTTGAGTCGCATTGTTCGAGTCGAGTGCGGGCGCGTGAATGGTAATCGTTTCCGTCGAAGGCTGGGCGACGAATGAAGCCAAACCGTAAATCAAAAGCGATATTAGCCCGCCCGTCAGCAGAAGCCACAAAAAAATCCGGTCGAGTTCGTCCGCTTTGGTTTTCATCTCTGTAATCAAGAAACGGGCGTAACTTTTGCCCAAAAAGTTACGCCCGTTTCTTCTACGAGAAGAGAAATTCTCTCACTCATCTCCTTTGAAAGTTTTATTTTCGTCCCGCTTTATCTATTTCTGCGGAGTCGCCGTCATCGTGTTTTTCATTTTTTTCGCCGATCTCGACTTTTTCGTTTTGTGATGCTTTTTCGACTTGCTCGTCTTCGCCTTCTGACCGGCGGCGGACTTGGCAGCCGGAGTGTTTTTCTTGACGCTTGCCTTACCGGTCGAGGCGAAAGCTGAACCGGCGATTGCCAAACTTAAAACTAACGCGCTTAAAATTCCTAATTTGCTTTTCATATTTTTATTGATTCCTTTTACTTTTCTGAAATTTACTTAGTTGAGCGAAGGAAGATTGATTTACCAACTTCCCTTCTTCTTTTCAAGCTCCCTTCGTTCACGCTTTTCTACTTGGCAAGCATCGTGCCAATTTGCGCGTTTATCTAAAAGCCAATAATCACGGAACATTCAGATGATTTATTCGACAAAAACATTTACTTTCCGATGTGGCACTTTTGCCGGAAGGCGCAAGTTTGCCACGTCTGGGAATTTAGGATTCAAGATTCAAGATTCGGGGTTTCATCTTTGAATAGCTGAATCTATAGGCGCACGATTTTCAAACCGGAAAACGGAAATCTGAAACTTGAAACCTGAAGCCGATTTATCTCTCCGACAGATCGCACCAAATTGTCAGCCCGCGCCAGTCGCCGAAAGGTTTGTAGAAATTTTCGATTTCGCGGTCGGCACAGATTTCGCCGCCGTTGTGTTTCTCGTAAAACTTTGCCCGCAGCCACGAATCGAGCGCGAGACCGTCGTATCGCCCGACGAGTTTCAAAAGATTTTCCGCCGCGTAATCGCCGACACCTTTAATTTGTTTCATTTCCTTTTTCAATTCTCCGGTCGGCAAATCAGAATCGAGCCAGCTTTCGGGGTTGATTTTTCCGCTCGCCGTTTTTTCCGCGAGTTCGGCGAAATAAGCGGAACGATAACCGGCGCGGATTTCGGTTTTGTAAAATTCCGCCGAAACATTCGCCATTCGCCGCGCCGTCGGAAAAGCACTTTTGCCGTCGGAAGTTTTTTCGCCGAGTTTTTCCACGAGATTCGCCGTCATTTTTTTCGTCAAAGCCCAGGAGCAATTCGTCGTGCAGATGGTTTTCACCAAATCTTCGTAAACCGTCGGCGAACGGAGCAGTCTGCCCGCGTTGTTTTCCGCCATCCACGACAGCCGTTTTTCGGATTTTGCCGAACGGTAAAATCCTTCCAAATTATCGTCAAGCCGTAAAATACGGCGCACGGCGCGCGTGATTTTATCCTTCGCTCGTTGATTAATCTCGCTTTCGGCGATTGCAATTTTAATTGTCCCGTGCGCTTCGCCGATTTGGGCGGAGATAGGATTTTCCGTTATAAAAACACAGCTCAAACACAGTTTTTCCCGATCAACTTCAAAAGGCAGAAGCTGACTCCAGCCGTGGCTGAAAAGCGTCTGTTCAAAGTTGAAGTTTTTTGGTGTTACAATAAAAAGTTCAAGCGGCATAATTTTTTTTGTAATTATTTCGGCTAAAAATACGGCGGTTTCGTCTAACTGAACATCAAAGAAACTTTTTCCGATGTTTGCCGATAATTCGGGGTTGAAACGAAAAGGAATATCTTTTGAAAATTATAATACGAGCGTTGCAAAAAATCGCTTGTATTTTTTCGTCGGATATTCTAAATTGGTTTGTATAACATTGACTGACGACTAAAACCCCACCTGTCGTTATAGGTTGCAGTAAACATTTAGACATAATTTCAAATACAGGAAGTTCTAGGAGGCAAGGCTTATGATGTGCAGAAAGTCGCACCGTTGGTGTCAACTTTTAAGTGCGGGTTTACTCGTTTTTCTGTCGGCATTTTCGGCGTGGTCGCAAACTGACGAACCGAATCCCGATTCGCCGACTCCGGTGCTGATCAGCGAAAGCGATTCGGTTCGTGTATTGGCGACCGCGCCCGGACAATCGCTGCCGATTGCGGCACGCGGCATCGGCTCGGTGAAAATAAAAAATCCGGCGTTTCCGTTATACGGACGCGCCGTTTTATATGTTACCAACATTGAACTGATGGACGGCGAAGACGCGACCGCCTTTCGCTTGAATGTTCAAGATGCAAACGGCAGAGGTTATCGTTTTCCGGTTCTTGATTTGCAGGCGTTGAAAGATCGTCCCGGAGTTTTCGCGCTGACGGTCGAACTGCGCGACGAACTCGGCTTTTACGATCAGCCCGCGGCGACCGGCGATGTTTCGGTGAGCGTCGTCTGGCGCGGTTTGGAAAGCAATCATCTGCGCCTCGGATTAGGCGGAACCGGCGGCGTTTTGAAAGACGAAGCGGGAATGCTCCCCGCGCCGATGCCTTCGACACAATCCGCCCAAACGATAAACGGCGGACAGAACAAGCCGGAAGCGGCGGATTCGCCGGGTTACGTCGGCTATCGTTATTCGGGCGACCGCATTCGATTTATGGAACAGGCGACGTTCGGACCGACCACCGAGGCTGACGAGCGCATTCGTCGAATCGGCTTGCGAACCTGGCTGGCAGGGCAATTTGAAGAACCGTATCCGACTAATCCTTATCCCGACTTTCCGTTGTATCCAGGCACACCGCCGACCGACTGTAACGGGACTTCCGGCACTAATGATCCGGTTGACTCCGATCCGCTTTGCAACCGCAATGTTTATTCGATGTATCCGGTGCAGAATTGGTTTTTCAAAGAAGCCTTCTACGGCAGCGCGCAGTTGAAACACCGCACGACGTGGGCTTTAAGCCAGATGTGGGTGATCTCCGGCGTTGACACGCAGCAATCTCGTCATATGACGGAATACTACAAAATTCTCGGCAAAAATGCGTTCGGTAACTATCGGACGCTGATGGGCGAAATGACTTTGAATGCGGGAATGGGCAATTATCTGGATATGGTTCGCAGCACCAAAAATAACGCGAACGAAAATTACGCCCGCGAGGTATTGCAGTTATTTTCCATCGGATTGTTCCAACTGAATGCGAACGGCACTTTAAAACTCGACGCGAGCAACAATCCGATTCCGACTTACGATCAAACGACGGTTAATAATTTTACCAAAGTTTTCACGGGTTGGAACTTCTGCGAAACGACCGCTTCCTGTCCGAATCGTCCGACGGTTGCGCCGTTCGGCACAAACTATATTGATCCGATGCTGCTGAACCAGAACAACCACAATATCGAGGCGAAAACGCTGCTCGATTATCCGAATCCGGTGAACAAAAACATCGCCGCCGGTTTGAATGGCACGGTCGAATTATCACAGGCTTTAGATAATATCTATAACCATCCAAACGTCGCGCCATACGTCTCGCGTTTTCTGATTCAGCATCTGGTAACGAGCGATCCGACACCGGCTTATGTCGGGCGGATTTCCGCCATCTTCAACGCCAATCGGACGAGTCAGACGCAGTTGAAAGAAGTTGTCAAAGCGATTCTGCTCGACCCGGAAGCACGCGGCAACGTCAAGACCGATCCGAATTTCGGCAAACTGCGCGAGCCGGTGCAGCTGGCGACCAACCTGATGCGGCAGTTCAAAGTGCAATCGGCTGACGGTTTGGCGCAGAGCGACGGTTACGTTAATCCGCTGACCGCGAGTATGGCGCAGAATGTATTTTATTCGCCCACGGTGTTCAATTTTTATTCGCCGGACTACATCGTGCCGGGACCGGGTTTGAACGGACCGGAGTTTGCGATTTTGACGACCGGCACGGCGATTTCCCGCGCCAACTTCGTTAATACGATGGTTTTCAACCGCGTTAACGTCAGTGTGCCGGTCGTGCCGAACGGCACGTCCATCAATTTGACGGAAATGCAGGCGTTGGCGGCGGCTGACGCGACGAGTAACCAACTGCTCGACGCGCTGAATACGAAGATGATGCACGGGACGATGACGGCGCAGAATCGCTCGACGATTTTGACGGCGGTCAACGCGGTCGCTTCGACCGACCCTTTAACCCGCGTGAGAACGGCAATTTATTTAGTAGCGACATCGTCGCAATACCAAGTACAGAGGTAAAAATTATGAAACAAGACAGACGAGAATTTCTAAGAAAATCGGGTTGTGCTTTGGGAATGGCGGCGTTGGCAACGCAGTTTGAGCATTTCGGAATGATGACCGCTTTGGCGCAGCAAGCCGACGACGCGCAGCAAAACGCCGTGCCGAGCGATTACCGCGCTCTGGTCTGCGTTTTTATGTCGGGCGGCAACGACGGCAATAATACCGTTATTCCGAATCACAGCGACGCGACTCTGAGCAATTATCAAAGTTACGCCAACGTGCGAAACACGGCGGGTTTGGCGATTCCGCAGGCGCAGCTTTTGCCGATTAGCGTTCCGCGAGCCGGCGGTTTGACTTACGGTTTAAATCCGAATTTCGGGGCGATGACGCAGAACGGCACGAACATCGTCAATAACGGCATTCACGAACTCTGGGCGCAGGGCAGAATGGCGATGGTGACGAACGCCGGAACGCTCGTCAAACCGATGACGCGAGCGCAGTATCAAGCCAATTCGGTGCAGAGACCGTATCAACTGTTTTCGCATTCGGATCAGGTCAATCAATATCAGGGCGGACGCGCCGACATCGAAACTTTTACGGGCTGGGGCGGCAGAATTTCCGATCTGCGAACCACGCCGGATAATCCGAGCGGTTTAATTCCGATGATTACATCTATTAACGGAGCGCAGTTGTTCACCGCCGGACAGTCAACTCTGCCGCTTGCCATCGCCAACGCCGGAACTTCGCTGGCGAATGTTCTTAATCCGCAGGGATTTAATACTTCGGCGGCTTCGCAGGCGCGGCTGGCGGCTTTTAACCAACTGCGAACGCAGGACTTAAATTCCAATTACGTCGCGGCGGCGAGTCATATCACCGATCAGGCGATTCAAGCGAATCAGTCTTTGCAGACATCACAGGAGGTGACCGAGTTGTTTCCCAACAGCAATTTCGGAAGTCAGTTAAAACAAGTCGCGCGGCTGATTAGAAAACGCACGGATTTGACCGTTAACCGTCAAATTTTCTACGTGCAAATCGGCGGTTTCGACACGCATACCGGGCAGATTGCCGGACAAGGCAGCCTGCATCTGCAATTCAGTCAAGCGGTTCGCGCCTTTTACAACGAGATGGTAACGCAGGGCGTTTCGGACAAAGTAACGCTCTTTTCGATGACCGATTTCTCGCGCACGTTCGGTCCGGCAGGAACGGGAACGAGCGCGGGCAGCGATCACGCCTGGGCGAATCACTTGTTCGTCATCGGCGGTGCGGTCAACGGCGGCAATTTCTACGGTGTCAATACCGCGAACGGCACGCCGTTCCCGAATCTGACGATGAACGGACCGGACGATGCCGACAACGGCACGGGCGCACGCGGACGCTGGATTCCGACTACTTCGGTCGAGCAATACGCCGCGACTCTGGCGCGTTGGTACGGTCTGCCGGAAGATAAAATGTCAACCGTTTTCCCGAATTTCGATAATTTTCTTGCCAATACCAATCTCGGTTTTATGCAGGCGTAGATTATACCGAGTCAAATTAAGTGGTTCGTAAAGTTTTGAGTTCAAACTTTAGTTTCCCGCCGCTTTTCAAAGGCAGCAATAAGGTGAAGCACAAGCTCAAAACTTCATACAACACTTCCTAAACTGAATTAACATTACTTGCAAAGTAAAAAAAGCGCGGCGGTTGTTGAAATCAACAACCGCCGCGCTTTTTTTGACTCGCCGAAACTAAACTTCCTTGAACTCCGAATCAACGTCTTCGCTTGACAGCGCGACGCGATAATTTTTCGATTGCTTTTGTTTGGTAATCAGCAGATCGTCTTTCGTCTTCAGCAAATCCGAGCGATTATAAACGGAAATCTCGAAGTTGTAGCCGTGCGTGATCGCGTCTTTCGGACAGGCTTCGACGCAGAAACCGCAAAAAATACAGCGTCCGTAATCAATGTTATAAACTTTGGCGTAACGCTCGTCGCGCCCGATGCGTTCTTCATACGGTCTTGGATCGTCCTGCGCTTCGATGTAAATACAGTCGGACGGACACGCCGCCGCGCACAGGTAACACGCCACGCATTTTTCCTTCCCGTTCTCGTCAACGTGAAGCAGATGCTGTCCGCGATAACGCGGCTGCACGGTAATCGGAACATCTGGATACTGTACCGTCCAGCTTTGTTTCGGCAATTGTGAAATCGTCGCTCTCATTCCTGAAAGGACGGCTTTGGTTGATTTGAATACGTCGCTGATTAAAGACATTTTTTTATTAAACTTTTCCAGTAGGCAAATTGAATTATAGCTTGAAAAGCCCGTTTCCCGGCAAACGAAACGAGCTTTTTTTTCTGTTGTAAAATCTAACGGAATATAGACAGGCGCATCAAAATCTTGAGCCTGATGCCGCCAATCCGATAATAAAAACAAAATAGACGATGACTAGAAGAAACAGCAAAGTTCCGATACCGCCCATTATCATTCCGGCTAACGCCAAGCCGCTGCCGCCGTATTCATTCGGATTCTCCGCCGCTTTTTTTCGCGCCAGAAATCCGACGATTAGCGCGGCGGGCGCAGTCAGTTGGCAAATCACGATGCCGACGATTCCTAAAATCAGCGAAACGAGTGCCATCGTCTGATTCTGCCCTTGACCGCTTCCGGCAGCGGGCGGCTGAAACGGCGTGTTTGCGCCGAATCCCTGATTTTGCCAACTCGCGTCGGGCGCGGGCGGCGGTGACCATTCGGCTTGCTGAAGCGGTTGATTAAAAGGATCGGGGTTTCCGAAAGGCGTTGCAGGCTCGAACGGGTTCGGCTGACTCGGTTCGGCATAATTCCTAACCGGCGGCGATTTCGCCTCGCCGAACGGATTCATTGACGGCGGCAGATAACCCGGCGGCATAGAAAGATCGAACGGCGACGGAATCGGTTTGCTGTCCTGATTCCCGTAAGGCGACTTGCCTGAAAAATCATTTTCAAACGGTTTTATGTCGAACGGCGACGGCGGATTCGGCGGCACGTCAACTTTATCAATAATCGCGGTCGCCGCGCTCGAAGCATCGTCATCGGTATTAGGCGAAGACATTTCTCCAAAGTTCGGCGGCGTTGAAAACGGTTCGACGGCTTTCGGCGGAGTCGGTGCGGCACCGCTCGTTATTTTGGGTTTCGGTTCGATCAACGGCGCAGACGGCGCATACTGACCGGCGGGTGGCAAATCGAGCGGCGCGTCTTCCGCTTTGTCGGATTTCAATTCCGCTTTCAGTTCGTCTTGCGAGACGACCATCGTTTTCAAATTGTCGGGTTCTTCGGGAAGCTGTAAAAGGTCGTCTTCAATTTTCGGCGGCGGACTCGCCACCATCGTTTTGAACGGATCGAGCGGCGGCATCGCCGAATCAAAGTCGCTCTGATTGCCGACCACCGTTTTATACGGATCAGACGGCGCAGCGTCCACCTTTTCGATTAAAACAGTGCCGTCGGTTTGGCAAAACCGCATCGAATCGGGAAAATCCTTATCGCAAGTCGGGCATTTTTTCATCGTTTTCGCGTCCTTTGAAAATAGATGTTCGGGATATTAGATGTCGCAAAGATTTTACTTCCGACATCTAATATCCACAATGTTTTAAACTAATTCAAGTTTGCTGAAGAAGTATCCGATTTCAATCGCCGCATTTTCGTCCGAATCCGAACCGTGAACCGCGTTTTCGCCGATTGAACCGGCGTATTGTTTCCGAATCGTCCCGTCCGCCGCGTCCGCCGGATTCGTCGCACCCATCAAATCGCGCCACGCTTTGACCGCGCCTTCTTTCTCCAACGCCAATACGACGCACGCGCCGCTCGACATAAATTCCGTTAATTCGCCAAAAAACGGACGTTCCGCGTGAACCGCGTAAAAACCTTCCGACTGCTGTTTCGATTGATGGATCAACTTCATCCCGCGAATCTGAAAACCGTTCGCCAGAATCAAGTCAATAATTTTTCCCGAATGCCCTTTCGCCACCGCGTCGGGCTTGATAATTCCGAATGTTAAATTGCTCATTATTTATTATTTTTCCTCTTTTTAATTTTAATCTCAGTTTCACAAAAATGGTTTAAGCTGAATGGTATTGTTTACTATCTTTCGACTTTACTACTGAATTTATTACTTCATCAGCAAATGAAATTACTAATATTATCATTTGATCGGCTTCAAAATCAGAAATATTTCTTATTCCGTCGGGCGCATTAATTTTCACTTTACGAATCTCATCTTCAAATTCATCTCCTGCCTTTTGGTGCAAATCAATCAATTCAAGAACACGCTCGTAACTTAATTCTGAACCTTTCGCAATTTCCAAATAATGAATTTTTATCGTTTCTTTCCAGAATTTTTCGACAACTTCTATGCCTTCTTTTGGTAATTCTGATTTTATTGAATCTTCATTACATATCTTTTCAGATTTGGTTTCACAGGGAAAATTAAAGGTAAAGTTCGGCATTGGTTGTTTCAGAATTGCTTCCGGTTTGTCTTCAAATATCTCAATATTTTTTGTGTTCTGCTCAACTTTCGCCTCGTCTGCTACCTTGGCTTTATGAAATGAGGAAGCATTGCTCAAAATTTCAATCTCTTCTTTCAGTGAAGTTTTGGTATCTGTGTTATTTTCTAATTTTTGATTGCAGCCAAATTGGAAACAAAGAATAATCAATACAAAGATTGTTCGCAATTTCATAACCGAAAAAGTATTACATTCACCCACGCTTTTATATCATCAGTTTGCAAATCAAATTGAATAATCCCGATTTATGTCTTCAAAGCACAATTTCCGTGATAAGTTCCGAAACATTCTGCACCGTAATTCGCGTTACGGCAACGCACGGTTTGCCGAATTGAATATTTGAATTGACTGAAATTCGTTCATTCATAATTCTAATCAAATAGGTCTTTCATCTCTGATGTAATGCGCGTCGGCTTTAAGGTTTTGCGGTCAATCAAACACCAAACGCTGCGGGCTTTAACCAACAAATTTTCGCCGCGCCTGATTTCGGTAAATCTTTCCCAACTGACGCGCGTCGGTTCGCCGACCCAGGTTGTAACGGTAATTTCTTCATTCTCAAACGCCGGTTTTTTGTAATCAATTTCGTGGCGCGTAACTGTCCACGTTAATCTTTCGCGTGTTTCCTCATCGGTCGCTGACATCCAATGCGCGACAGCGACATCCTGAATCCATTTGACATACGCGACGTTGTTAACGTGATTTTGCGCGTCAATGTCTTCGACAGAAATTTTGAACGAATGCGAAAACTTCATTGATCGGTAACTGCTCTCAGTATTCCGTAAGATAATCCGCGACTCGCATAAGTTTGAAAGAGCGTCTGCGTTTCGGTGTTGCTCAAAAAGATCACAGCGAGTCTATCTTCGGGAACGATCAAATTCAAAGCACAAAAGCCGTTGATGTATCCTTGACGTTCGACGATGGTTTTCGCCGCGCCGCCGAGTTTCAGTTGATAACTCCAGCTTCCCAACGCGACGAAACCGAGTTTGGCGGACGGCGTGAACATTTCGTCGGTCAGCTTTTTCGACAAAAGTTTGTTGGACATCAAAGCCTTGTCCCACAAAATCATATCTTCGGCAGTCGAATACATTGCGCCCGCCGCGCCGAAATTTTGGATTTGGACGAAACCTTCATTGAAAAAGTTCGCGTCTTTATACGAATAACCGTTCGCCAGATTTTCAATGATATTTCTGTTGTTCACAAGCCCGCTGTTTTTCATTCCGAGCGGCTGTAAAATCTTTTCGCGCAGATTACGTTCGTAGCTTACGCCCGAAACCTTTTCGACAATCGCGCCGAGGACTAAAAAATCGCCGTTGTTGTAATTAAATTTTGCGCCCGATTCAAAAAGCAGATCGCCTTGCAGATATTTGCCGACAACATAATTTGCGCTCGCCGTCTGAGCGTCTTCGCTGACGTAAAATTCATCGGGCAAATTCGGTAAACCCGATGCGCTATACAACAAATCGCGGATTTTAATTTTGCTCGCCGTTTCCTTGCGAAATTCCGGCAGATAGTCGGCGATTTTTGAATCGAGATTGATTTTTCCCGCTTCGACCAACTGCATCACAAGCAACGCCGTAAACTGTTTTGTTACGGAACAGATGCGAAACTTCGTCGAAATCTGATTCGCAATGTTCCACTGCCGGTTGGCTTTGCCGACCGCGCCGCTAAAAATAATTTTATCGTTTTGCGCGGCTAAAACCACGCCCGAAAACTCGCCTTTCGCATAACTATTTTCCAGCATCTGCCGGATTTTCGAGTTTTTCGTCTGCGCGTCAACACCCGATAAAAAACTCGAAAATACGAATGAGAATAAACAAATTTTCAAACATCGAACCGCTGTTTTCATAAACTCTAAAACTATTTACCCAAAACCTGTTTCATCGTCGCGCCGATGTCGGCGGGCGATTTGACGACGTGAATGCCGGCGGCTTCGAGAGCCTTCATTTTTTCTTCCGCCGTGCCTTTGCCGCCGGAGATGATCGCGCCGGCGTGTCCCATTCGGCGACCGGGAGGCGCGGTTTGTCCGGCGATGAAAGCGACAATCGGTTTGCGTTTCGACAAGCCGCTTTCAAAAGCCCACTGCGCCGCATCTTCTTCGGCGGAGCCGCCGATTTCGCCGATTAAAATAATTCCTTCGGTTTCGTCGTCGTCGGCGAATAATTTGAGCGCGTCGGTGTGCGTCGTGCCGATAATCGGATCGCCGCCGATGCCGATGGCGGTTGACTGTCCCAAATCGCGGGTTTGTCCGACGGCTTCATACGTCAAAGTTCCCGAACGCGAAACGATGCCGACGATGCCTTTTTTATGAATATGTCCGGGCATAATCCCGATTTTGCATTCGTCGGGCGTGATGACTCCGGGGCAGTTCGGACCGATTAAGCGCGTATTTTTGTCGCGCAGGTATTCTTTAACGGCGACCATATCGGCGACGGGAATGCCTTCGGTAATGCAGACGACGAGCGCGATTCCCGCCGAAGCCGCTTCCATAATCGCGTCCGCCGCAAACGCGGGCGGCACGTAAATCACCGAAGCGTTCGCTCCAGTCTCGCTGACGGCTTCGGCGACCGTGTTAAAAACGGCGATGTTTTCGTGCGTCGTTCCGCCCTTCGCCGGGGTTACGCCGCCGACGACATTTGTGCCGTATTCGACCATTTGTTTGGTATGAAAAGTTCCCTCTTTGCCCGTGATGCCCTGCACAATCAGACGGGTGTTTTTATTAACTAAAACGCTCAAAATCGTTCTCCTACTTGAAAATTTGGCTGGTTAAATCAATCCGAGAAGTATAACACGAGGCATTATTTGTTTGGCAATTTCGGATTTGATAACTTTCTCTCGAACATTCTTTTTAAAATTCGTGTCAGCCGATCAACCGCGCTCTCGGCACATCGGTTTCAACTTCTTTTCTACAGCCTTCGTGACTGTTTGCCGAAAAATTTCTTATAATCTTTGCGGCTATGAGCATTTTAGTTTGTAAAAGCAGCGTTCTTTCGACGATTCAGGATTTGGGGCGACGCGGTTTTCGGCGTTTCGGCATCAATCCGAACGGCGCGATGGACGTTTCGGCGGCGCGTCTGATCAATATTTTGCTCGGCAATACCGAATCGGAAGCGGTTTTGGAAATGCACTTTCCCGCGCCGAGTTTAGATTTTGAAGAACCCGCCATTATCGCGCTCGGCGGCGCGGATTTCGGCGCGTCACTCGACGGCAAATCAATCGAAAATTGGCGACCCGTTTTCGTAAGAAAAAATCAAACTTTAAGTTTTCCGAACAAAATCACCGGCAATCGCGCTTATCTTTCGATTAA
>JAYVGL010000129.1:0-3843 GCA_043772175.1 Pyrinomonadaceae bacterium
CCGCGATTTGTTCGGTGTCGTCCAGAGCGAAGGCGCGGCTTGCGGCATTTATATTTCACGCTTTGCGCCGACCAAACCGATGATCGAATTCGCCAAACAACAGGGACAATTCAAACCCGAAAACTTTCCCGCGTTCGATAGATTGCAAATCGTCACGGTGCAGGAGATTTTAGACGGCGTGAAAATGAATTTGCCGCTGATGGAAGAAGTCACGAAAAAGGCACAGAAGGCGAAAACCGACGCGCAGATCGGATTGAGTTTTGAATAATCGGTAATGAACGAAGCAATTAAAAAGAAAATAAATTCCATACTTCACGACTTTGCTTATACATCATTCCTTGGCAAGTTCGTTTCATTCTGCGCTGGCGAAGTGAGAGACAGAGAAAATAAAACCGGAATTGATACCTTTTTACTTTCTGAATCAATGAGCATTAAGAATTTTGATTTGCGAACTGTCGCGTATAATGTTTCTCTCATCGGCGATTCGTTCTTAACTTTTTCAAATGCGACGGATTTTACCAAACTTCCTTTTGCCGACGATGACGAAGTTCTAAACGATTTTCTAAAAGCAGCAGTCGAAGCTCATTTATTTGCGGAGATTAAAGCAATAAATAAATCAGATTCGAGTTTTGCAATCGCTGTATTGACTGCGGTTGCTTACCAAAACACAGAAGAGGGCTATCGAGCAGAAGAAAGAGTTGGCAGCATTCTGAAAAAAAGGTATTTTAATCAATCTGCCGCTGATGGAAGAAGTGACCAAGCGGGCGCAGAAAGCGAAGACCGACGCGCAGATCGGATTGAGTTTTGAATGAAAATCGAAAGCGTTTCGGTTTCAATGGATTGATAAATTGCCACTAGCTTCAGCTAGTGGGCAGTCAGCAAAAAGCAAAGGCTTTAGCCGAATTTCAAAATTGATAAATTCCGCGTGGCTTTAGCCCAAACAAACTTAGGCTGAAGCCGTTCAGAAAAATCATTATATTTGTTCGGCTAAAGCCTCTGTCTTTGTATTCACTTGACCACTAGCTAAAGCTAGCGGCAATTTATAAGATGCTGTGAGACGGGTGCAGAAAGCAGAATCAGATAACTAGTCGGGTTTGTTTAAGAGTTGATAACGGGCGAGATTTGCTTGCAGCACGCAAAATTTGGTTATAGCGGACGGCAAGCCGCTCATAACACGCGAAACTTGCTTATAACAGGCGATAATTATTTGTAACAGACTTCAAATCGTTGATAACACGCGAAACTTGCTCATAACAGACGAAATTTAGTCATAACAGAGAAAACTTGCTCATAACACGCGAAACTTGGTCATAACAGACGAAACTTGCTGATAACAGGGAAAATCCGGCCATAACAAGTTTTCTCGATGCCGATGAATGCCGGACGACGGATAGCGGGCGGCGGGCGGTGATAAAGTAAATAGTTCGGTTTTATAAGATAAAAATTACGAGACAGGAGAAGAAATACGATGGATTCCAGTGAAACAAGGCGTTACGAGATGTTTATGCGGGTGCAGCAGTTCGGAGCGGATAACGCGGCGGATTTCCCCGCCGGATCGGTCGGCGCGGCGCAGTTTGCCGTGATCGGCAGTGAAATCGTCAAAATCGGGCAATACGCCGACGCGCAATCAACCGGCGGCGGCGGTGCGCGGCAGGACTTTGTAACCAAAGACACGGCGCGTGAAAATCTGCGCGATGCGGTTGCCGACATCGTGCGGACGGCGCGTTCGATGAACTATCAATTTGACGGCATCGCCGCTAAATTTCGGATGCCGCGCTCGCAGAACGACCAAAATCTGCTGATTGCCTCCCGCGCCTTCTCTGACGAGTCGGCGGCGTATGACACCGACTTTCAGGCTTACGGTTTGGGCAAAAACTTTCGCGCCGAATTGCAAATAGATATTACCGCGTTTGCCGATTCGCTGACTCCGAGCGGCTCGATGATTGACCGGCAGGTCGCGGGAACGGCGGAAATCAGTGCCGCCGTCCGGCGCGGAATGATCGCCCGCCGGATTCTGGAAGGTGTGGTCAGAAACAAATACAACGCCAGCGTCGGCAAACTCGCCGCGTGGCTCTCGGCTTCGCACATCGAACGCGCCGCGTCGAAACCGAAAACGCCGGTTGTTTGAAACACTGCCGATGAGGAAGCCCGCACAAAGCAAGGGAGCAGCGATTTCGCCCTTACTTCGTGCGGGCTTCCTCATCCATAGAAACTTTTTAGTTTTTGTAAATCTCGACGACCGGCTTGCCGTTGCCGTCAATGTAGGCGCGATACATTCCTTCGGAATTGAATGAAATGCCGATGTTGCCGAATTTATCAATCGCAATCACACCGCCGTCGCCGCCGAGTTTTTTAACTTTCTCCAACGCCGAATCCGCCGCCTGCTGAACCGGCAGAGCGCGGTATTCCATCTGCGTCGAGATGTCCCGCGCCACGCCCAAACGAATAAAATACTCGCCGTAGCCGGTCGCCGAAACCGCGCAGCTTTCGTTGTTGGCGAAGGTTCCCGCGCCGATAATCGGAGCGTCGCCGACGCGCCCGAACTTTTTATTCGTCATTCCGCCCGTCGAAGTTCCGGCGGCGAGATTGCCGTTTTTATCAAGGGCGACCGCCCCGACCGTGCCGAATCGGTTGTAGGGAAGTTCCGACTGCAAAAGGCTTTGCGGCTTGGTTTTGGAGTTTTCCGCCGGTGGGCTTGGCACGGCGGGTTTCGGAGTCTGGACGATTTTTTCCTCCAGCAAAATCTTCTGCAAAGCGTCGTAGCGTTCCTGCGTGAAAAAGTATTTCGGATCAACGAGTTCGATTTTCTGCTCGGCGGCGAATTTCTCCGCGCCGTCGCCGATCATCATCACGTGCGGCGATTTTTCCATTACGGCGCGGGCTAAGGTGATCGGATTCTTGACGCGGTGCAGTCCGGCGACCGCGCCCGCCGATAAATCTTTGCCGTTCATAATCGAAGCGTCGAGTTCGTTCACTCCGTCGTGATTGAAAACCGCGCCTTTGCCCGCGTTAAAAAGCGGCGAATCCTCTAAAATGCGAATGGCGATTTCCACCGCGTCGAGCGACGATTTGCCCGCCTGCAACGCTTTATAACCGGCGACGACGGCTTCTTCAAGTTTTTTGCGATACTCCGCTTCCTTCTCCGGCGTGAGACTGCCGCGTGTAATCACGCCCGCGCCGCCGTGAATGACGAAACCGAGTCGCGGATTCTGCGGCGACTGCAATTGCTTCATCGAAGGAAAGTTCGCTTTCTGCGCGAAAGTCGAAGTGAAAAGCAGCCCGCAAATAACGACGGCGGAAATTAGTTTGTTCATATTTGTTTTGTCCGTAAAGTTTTTAGTTTCGTTCGGCGGTTTCCAGACGATTGCGCTTCTACTTCATCGTCGCGCCCAAAATCAAAATTTCGAGCGTGTTCGCCAGATTGGTGTTTAAGCGTTTGAGCTTTTCCAGCGCCTTTTTCGCTTCCTTGACGTTGCCGCGCCGGAATTCGGCGACACCCAGATTGTAGTAGCCGACGGCGAATTTGTCGTCGAGTTCGACGGTTTTGCGGAATTGTTCAGCCGCGTTGGTGTAGTCTTTTAGTTGCAGATACGAAACGCCGAGTTCGTTGATGGCGAAACCCCAATCTTTCCGCAGTCCGACGGCGCGTTTCAAAATCACGCTCGCCTCCTGATATTCCTTCAAATCATTCAAGGTCAAACCCAAATTCAGATAGGCGGGCGCGAATTTGTCGTTCAGGGCGACGGATTTTTGCAAAGCGGCTTTCGCCAGCTGCAATTTAGCGATGCCTTCCGCGTCGAGCTTCGCCTTCAAATCGGTTCGCGCCGCGTTGTAGTAAGCCCA
>JAYVGL010000130.1:0-29261 GCA_043772175.1 Pyrinomonadaceae bacterium
TGAAGACCAATGGCAGCAAAAAGCCTTGCCGCAAAGTCTCGATAACGATTTGGTGAAAGTCAGAAAAAAGGTCGCCGATTATCAAAAGTTTCAGCAGGAGAGAACCCGGGAAGCGAAGGCTTTGCAGGATGTTGTCGCCCGGCGCGAACTTTTTCGACATCTGCGTTCGATGCCGCTGGCGGACGCGGAAATCGAAGGTTTCGCGGAACAGGAAAGACAATGGCTGGTTGGAAAGGGAATCAAAACGGCGGCGGAAATAACGGAAAGTCGAATTCGCGGCTTTCACGATTTTAACGGCGAAGTCGTGCCGAAACTGCTCGAATGGCGCAACCGTATAGAAATCGAATTTGCCGCCGCGCCGCGCCGCGCTTTTAAAAACGAACAGGAAGAATTCGTCAAGGAAACGGCGCGGGAACGCCGCCGCATCGAGACGGAAATCGAACATTCGCTGACGATTCTGCGTTCGGGCGCGGTTAATCTGCGCCGGAAACAGCAGGAACTCTCCGAAAAGTCGGCGACGCTCGGCAGCCGTTTTCTGCAAGCCAAAAGCAATGCCGAATCGCTCGGCAGCAGCGCGCCGGCAATCGTTGTTTTAGTTTTGATCACGATTCTGCTGCCGTATTTCGGCTTTGTCGTCGGTCAGCTAAATTTCTCGCGGGATTATTCCAGAGACGTAGGTCATACTGTTTCCGCGCCGATTCCCGCGCCGAAATCAAACGGCGGCGACACCGCCGGTTCCGACTGGTGGAACTTGCCGGTTCCCGCTCCGAATATCACCGATGCCGAGATTGAAAACTTGTCCGGCGCGATGCGCGCAACCTACGCCGACAATCTTTTTTCGCAGGCGAACGCGCTGGCTTACCGAACCGAGCCGGACTATTCTTCAGCCGAACAGAAAATGCGTCTGGCGATTCGCCTGAAAAAAAACGAGCCGCGCTTTTTCAACAATCTCGGATATATTCTTTACGAAAAGAAAGACTACAACGGCTCGCTCAAATATCTGAATCAGTCGTTCAAAATTGACGGTTCAAGCACGAACACGAAAATTCTCATTGCCATTAACTATCTGGAAATGAAACGCTTTAACGCCGCCCGAACATTGCTCGCCGAAGTCGTCAAACAATATCCCGGCTCGTTTGAAGGCAATTATAATCTCGGTTTGGCGCATATTGGTTTGAACGACTACGAATCGGCGGTCGAGGCTTTGAAAAGTGCCGCCGAAGTCGGC
The DNA here is from genome assembly GCA_043772175.1 of Pyrinomonadaceae bacterium. Taxonomy (GTDB): domain Bacteria; phylum Acidobacteriota; class Blastocatellia; order Pyrinomonadales; family Pyrinomonadaceae. The sequence continues at coordinate 1,229 of JAYVGL010000130.1, forward strand.
AAAGACGATGTGGACACGCATTATCAACTCGGACTCTGCTATTTCAAATTGGGCGACACGCACAAAGTTTCCGAGCAACACAACATCCTGTTCGGATTAGACAAATTCGCGGCGGAGAAATTAAGCGACGAAACCGGATTTATGAACGGCGGCGTGCCGGATCGAGTCAACTAAACAATCGGCTGTTTTGAAAAAAGTCCGGCGCGTGTAATTCTGATTCTCGGAAGTTCGGGTTCCGTCTGGAGTTCGCGCCTGATCGTTTGGACAATTATTTAACCGATGCCGATATTGATCGCCGAAGACAACAACGCGCAACGCCGCTACTTGAGCGAATTGCTGGTGCGCGAATTTCCCGCATATGCGCCGGTTATCGAAGCCGCCGATGGCGAAGATGCGTTGAAATTAACGCTCGAAAAACGTCCGACGCTGTGCATTCTTGATATTCAGATGCCGCGTCTCTCCGGCGTGAAAGCGGCGAAAGCGATTTGGCGCGAACTGCCGAAAACGCGCATCGTTTTCTGGACGCAGTTTCCCCACGAAATTTACATCAACGAGATTCGCAAAGTCGTTCGCACCGTCGAACCGCCGCCGACTTACGGTTTTATTCACAAAAATAATCCCGAACCGCGATTTTTGCGCTTCGTCGCCGCCGTTCTCGAAGACGGGGCGGATATGATTGATCCGGCGTTCAAGGATTCGTTTCAGCGACCTTTGCTCACCGAATTTGAAGCCGAAGCGTTGCGCTACCTCGCCCTCGGCTGGTCGAATTGGGCGGTGGCGCGAAAATGCAGCTTGAGTCTGCGCGGCGTGGAAAGTCGTCTGGCAACGCTCTACGACAAACTTTTCAATGAAAGCTCGCACGGGACGGCGGACGAATCCTACGACAAACTCGCCTACAATCCGCGCACCCGCGCTTTTTGCGAAGCCTTAAAACGAGGGCTGATTAACGCCGACGAACTGGAAAAAGCCGAAGCCGAATTAACCGAATGGCTGATGCGCGACCGGCGGCGGTTTCAGGAACAAAACTCCGCCGACAAAACCGGATGAAAACGACACCGACAAACTGCGCCCGCCGTCCGCCGATTTCAAAGTTTACAGCGGTTCGTTTGTTGTCATCTTGGTTGCCGATTCTTTTTCTTTTACTCGCAATTTCCGCCGCCGATTCGCCGGAAATTTCCCAACCGGCAAACTTTCATCAATGGGGCGCGATCACGCTTTTCAACGGTTTGCCGTCGGATAACGTCCGCGCCGCCGCGCAAACGCCCGACGGTATTTTGTGGTTCGGAACTCAGAATGGTCTGGCGCGTTTTGACGGGCGGCGCGTCGAGAGCGTTAATCTGGCAAACACGCCTTCAAACAAAATTCTGACGCTGCACATCGGTCTCGACGGCACGCTCTGGATCGGCACGGACGCGGGCGCGGGACGCATCTTAAACGATAAATTCGTCGCGATGGCGGAAACGCTCGGCAAACCAATCACGGCGATTTTGGACGGCGAAACCGGAACTCTGGTTAGTTCCGACACGATTTTCAGTTTCCGGCACAAACCCGATAATTCCCTTGACGTGATCGCCTCCGCGCCGCGTGATCTGCAATTTACCGGCGCAACCCGCGCCTTCGGCGGAAACCTCTATTTCGGTTCGCGCGGACACGGAATTCTGGTCGAAGAAAACAACGGCTTTTTTGAAACCGCGAGCCGCCCGCGCTCTTTTTTCGTTAACGCCCTGCACCGCGACCGAGCGGGAAATTTATGGTTCGGCGCACAAGCCGACGAAACTTCGAGTGGGCTTTTTTTGGCGGCGGATTTGTCGCGTCCGCAGCGCGTCGGCGAAAACCTGGGAACGGTCACGGCGTTTGCCGAAACCGAAACCGGCGACTTGTGGGTCGGCACGGAGAAAAACGGCTTGTTTCACTTTCGCGGCTCTCAGGAACTCGAACATTATACTTTTGAAAACACGGCGGGCGGACTTCGCTCGAACCGGATTTATACGCTTTTGGTTGACCGCGAAGGCGTGGTTTGGGCGGGAACCAATCGCGGCGCGTGCCGCTTCGATGCCTCAAGTCCCGCCGTGCAGATGGTCGCCGACAACGCCAACGGCAATTTCGTGCGGACGCTTTATCAATCGGGCGGCGGTCAACTCTACGCCGGAACCAATCGCGGTTTATACATCGCGGCGGGCGGCGAATGGCTCGCGGCGGCGGCGGATAATCTGGCGGCGAAAACCGTTTACAACGTCGCGGAAAATTCCGCCGGACAACTTTTGATCGGCACCTCGAGCGGGCTTTTCAGTTTTGACGGCAAACAAATCTTGGCGGGCGATGCGCGTTCAATCGTCGTTTTTCAAAATCGAACTTACGCCGCGATTTTCGGGCGCGGCGTTTTTCAAATCGAAAATCAAATGCCGATTTTCGACAACGCCGCGCCAACCGCGCTGTTCGCCGATGCCGCAAACATCTGGATCGGGACGGCGCGGGACGGCGTTTTCGTCTTTGACGGCAAACAAATCAAACGGGAAAAAACGCTTGAAAATTTGCGCGGCGCGGCGATCAGGAAAATATATAAAGAAGGCGAAAACACTTTCTGGTTTTCCGGCGAAACGGGACTTTACCGCTTTGAAAACGGCGCACTGCAAACCGTGATGGCGAATCAGGACGTGCGCGATTTCGCCGTCAGCGGGGCGGACATCTGGGCGGCGACGCTCAAAGGCGGACTTTATCATCTGAAATTCGATGCCGAATTAGGCTGGCTGACTTCCGATGTCAACGTCGAACAGGGTTTGCCTTCGGAGCAGATTTTTTCGATTCTGCCGCTTGAAAATCATCTGCTGATCGGCACGAATCGCGGAGTCGTCAACTACACGCCGAGCGTCGCCGCGCCGAAAATTATTCCGACGCGGGTTTTGAGCCGGAGGCTTTACAGCGGCGACGAACTTTCCCGTCAAATCAATCTTGAATACCCGCAAAACTCTCTGCTTTTGGAAGTTGCGGGCTTGAGCAGCCGCACGTTTCCCGAACAATTTCAATACGGTTTTCTGCTGAGAAATCAAAACGGCGAAGTTCTCGACAAAAAATTATCGAGCGACGCGCAGTTTTCGCCCGCCGATTTGCCGCCCGGCGCATATAAAATCGAAGTGCGCGCCTTCAACAAAGATTTGCTCGCGTCCGCGCCTTTGATCGTCGAATTCACTGTTGCCCGCGCACCGTTTCCGTGGATGGCGACCGCGCTCGGCGTGTTGCTCGTCATCGCTCTCATCGGTTTGATCTGGGCGGTTGTCGAACGCCGCCGCATCAAACAGCGCAGCCGCGAACTCGCTGCCGCCCGCTTTGATTTAGCCAACGAAGCCGAACGCGAACGCAAGCGCATCGCACAGGATTTGCACGATCAGACGCTCGCCGATCTGCGTTCCCTGATGCTGATGTCGGATGATCTGCCGACCGATGCGACCGCGTTTCGGGCGGAAATCGAAGCCGTCTCGACGGAAATTCGCCGCATCTGCGAAGATTTGAGTCCGTCGGTTTTGGAAAACGTCGGTCTCGCGCCCGCACTCGAATTTCTCCTTAGTCAAACAATCGAAAATCACGAGTTTTACGCCGTCGAGGATTTGGAAGAACGAACCGCTTTCGCGCCGAACGTGCAGATGCAGATTTACCGCGTCGCGCAGGAAATTCTGACCAACATCAAACATCACTCGGACGCGAAATTCGTGGCGGTAAAAGTCGAAATTTCCGAGGAAAATGAACTCGTTTTAACCGTCGAAGACGACGGCACTTTTTGCGATCCCGCCGAAATCATCTCGAAAGGACGCGGCATCGGCAACATCAAGTCCCGCGCCGCACTGATTAAAGCGGAAACTTTGTGGCGCGAAAGTGCCGCCCAAGGCACGATTTTTCAACTCCGAAAAAAGCTGTAATACGCCCGTAAAATATATCTAATCGCAAAAGCGGCACAAGGTTCGGAATTCCGCCTGGAGGCGGCATTGGATAAATAACCACGCAATGCCGCCTCAGGCGAAACTCCGAACTTCCGGCGTTCACCGAAAATTTTGTGGAAATCCACACCGCAATCTCCGCAGTAACACGAAACGGCTTCGTTGATTTTCCCGTGTGAATTCACTTTTTAATCGCTGATAATCGCTTTCAAGTTATGCGTTTATCACTTTTCAGAAAACTTTGCGGCGCGGCGGCGATTCTAATTTCGAGCGTTTTTATTTACCAGATTTGCAGCATCAAAAATTCCGCCGACACCACGCTCGCCGAAACACGCGCCCGCCTTTTGGAAAAAAAATCGCGTTCCTTTTGAAAAAAGTCATCTCACGCCTCACACCTCCGACAAAATCGAAATTTTGCAGAACACCGACGAGGTGCGCGATCTGGTGCGCTTTCGTGATTCGTATTTCGCGGCGACCGGCGGCGGACTGCTGATGCTTTCCGAAACCGGCGAAACGATTAATCATTACACGGTTTTAGACGGTTTGCCGGAAAGTGATTTGATTTGTCTGCGCGTGTGGCGCGACCGTTTGTATGTCGGGACGCGGACGAAAAATTTAGTTGTTTTCGACAGCGAAAAATTTGAGCGATACGAATGGACGGATCGGCAGGCGCAAGCCGTAACGGTTCTGACGGAACACGGCGGCAATCTTTTAATCGGGACTTTCGCCGGCGGACTGCTTGAATGCAACGGCGCGGTTTTTACGGAAATCAAAGCCGCCGACGAGCGCATCAAGGGAATCAACTGCCTGCTCGCGGTGACCGCCGAACTCTACATCGGGACGTTCGCCGACGGATTGTGGATTGAGGAAAACGATTTCTGGACGCACCTGACGACCGCCGAAAATCTGCCGTCGAACCGCGTCGTCGGCATCGCCCTCGAGGGCGCGAAAGTTTACGTCGCCGCCGATTTCGGGCTGGCGGTTTGGCAGGATAAAAGTCTGCGCTCCGTCGCGGTTTTGCCGTCGCTGGCGGGTGTGGTTTTATATGAAAATCGAGTTTTTTTGATGAAGGACGACGGCAAAATTTTCACTTTTGAAAATTCGCCGAAGGAATTTTACGCCGCCGAAAATCAGCAGAACTCGCGTTTGATTATCGCCGACGAAATGCTCTGGATTTTATCGAGTCGCGGCATTTCAAAATTGGCGAACGGCAGGATCAAGACTTTTACCCGAATTGAAAAAGACGCGCCGACCGACAATTTCGTATCGGCGTTGGCGTTCGATAAAGCGGGTAATCTGTGGCTCGGAACCTTCCGGCGCGGCGTTGACGTTTTCTCCGCCGACGGCGTGAAAATAAAGCATCTCGAATCGGAAACGGTGCGCGAAATCAACTTTTTGCAGTCGCACGCCGAAGCGATTTTCGCCGCGACCGCGAGCGGCGCGCAAATTTTTAAAAGCGATTTCTCCGTTCAAAATCAAACGACCGAAACCGGCTTGCCGGGAAATTCGATCACACATTTCTCCGGCGATTACACGGCGACTTCCAAAGGTTTGGCGTTTCGTGAAAACGGCAAAATCCGTTTGCTTTCGACCGTCAACGGTTTGCCGAACAATTCTGTTTACACGACTTTGCAAGTCGGCGCGAAACTCTACGCCGGAACGCTCGGCGGACTCGCCGAAACCGAAGCCAGCCGCGTCGTCCGCACTTACAAAGATTCAAATTCAAACTTAAAAACCAATCGGGTAACAGCGTTGATCGAGACGAACACGCGCGTCTTTATCGGAACCTACGGCGGCGGAATTTTCGAGCTGCTGCCGTCCGGCGAAATCCGTTCGTTTGAAAGCGAAACCGGAAAATTCGTCGTTAACCCGAACGCCCTGTTCAGCGACGGCGAACGGCTTTACGCCGGAACATTAGCGGGCGTGAAAATTTTAGATTTGAAAACGCAGGAATGGAAAACCGTCAAGCGAAGACTGCCCGCCGAAACGGTTCTGAGCATCGCGGTCAACGGGCGAGATATTTATTTCGGCACGACGAACGGCATCGCCCGCATCGAGAAAAACTATTTTGAAAACGGAGCGACGGAATGAAATTCAAGACAAAAATTCAAAGACAGAGGGCGAAAATGAAGAACATTTTTGACGGCGGCGACGGGTTTGTTTTGATCGTCGCGCTGTTTTTATTTTCACTTTTGGCTTTTTGCCTTTTGCCTTCCGCCTCGGCGCAGTCGGGCGTGTTGATTCCGTCGCCGTCGGAAAAACCGGACGCGAAAATTCTTTCGCTCGCCGGGATGAACGTCGAAATTACGATTGACAATCAACACGCGAACGTCGAAGTGATGCAGATTTTCGACAATCACGCCGGACGAGTTTTAGAGGGAAAATACGTTTTCGCGCTGCCGCCGCAAAGCTCGATTGCCGATTTTGCCGTGTGGGATGCCGACCGGCGGCTTCCCGGAGTGATGATGGAAACGCATCGCGCCAATCAGCTTTACGAATCGGTTAAAGCGCGGCAAACCGATCCCTGAATTTTGCAGACGACCGACGAAACCGACAGCACGGCGGGTTTTTCGGCGAAGATTTTCCCGATCAACGCTTACGGCACGAAGCGTCTGGAAATGGCATACACCGAGGATTTAGCGATTGAAAATCTGACGGCGCACTTCGATTTCCCCCTTAAGCCGAGTTACGGCGAGACGCAGACGGTCGGCGAATTTAATTTGAAAATCCGCGTCGTTAACGATTTTCCAATCGCGCTGCTCGAACAGCCGAATCCGGCGTATCCGCTGCAAATTACGAAAAACGAAGCCAACGAATTCGCCGCCGAATTCCACGCCGCGAACGTCGAACTGAAAGATGATTTTTCGTTCGATTACCGCATCAACGCCACTGAAAACGCTTTGTCCGTCGTCGCTTTCCGCGCACCCGAACGCATTTCTGCGTGCGATTTGCGCGACCCGCAGCTTGCCGTTCGTGCGGCGGACGGATTTTTTCAGGCGAACGCGCTGTTCGCCGGAAAAAAGAACGAAACGCGCCCGCCGAAGCGCGTCGTTCTGTTGCTCGACACCTCGCTTTCGATGTATGGCGATAAACTCGCCCGCAGCGTCGAGGCGGTTGATTATTTTCTGCATAATCTGACTGCCGAAGACGAATTTAATTTGATTCTTTTTAACGACGAAACGAAAATTTTCGCGGGCAAGCCGACCGCCGCCACCGCCGAAAACGTCGAAAACGCGCTTGAATTCGTCAGAAAATCGAGCTTGGGCGGCGGCACGAATCTAAAAAGCGGACTGGAAACCGCACTCGCCCAAACGCAAAAATTCTCCGGCGGCGAACGCGGCATAATCCTGATTTCCGACGCGAATCCGACGCTCGGAACCGTCAAGACGACGGAGATCGAAAGACTTTTCGATGTCTCGGACGCGAAACTTTTCGCCTTCGCCCTCGGCGCGGACGCGAACGTCAATCTGCTGGAAACTTTAACGGAGAAAACGCACGGTTATTTCGAGGCGGCGCGTGAAACCGAAGACATCGCCCTCAAATTAAAACTTTTTCTCGACAAAATCGGAACCTCCCACATCTCGAACTTCAAATTTACCGAATCCGTCAATCTCTACGACGTTTACGCGAGCGGCGGAAATTCCTTTGCCGGCTCGAGTTTCTCCTACGTCGGACGCTACCGAACACCGACCGCGCAAATGTTCGATTTGTCGGCAAACAGCGACGCGGAAACGATCAGTCTGGCGCGGAAAATAAATCTACCCGAAATTGACGAAACGCATTCGTTTCTGCCGCGCGTCTGGGCGCGGGCGAAAGTCAACGCGCTGATTCAGGCGATGAATCGGGACGGCGAGCGCGAAGATTACATCGCGGAGATCATACGCCTTGTCGGTGAAATACAAATTCGTTACGCCTTACACGGCGTTTATCGCCGCGCCGCGAGCGTTGCTGCGCCCGCGCCTGATTCAGCCGGGCGATCCGGTTATCAGAGTGAAAACCGATGCATCGGTCAGGGAAGTTTTCGCCGTTTTGCCGTTCGGCGAAACGCTGCCGCTGAAGTTTTTGGCGGCGGAAGGCGTTTGGGAAACGCGCTTTCTCGCGCCCGTCTGGATGACGGACGGAACGTATCAATGCCGGCTTTTGCTAACGGATGAAAACGGGTTCGGTTACAGCGAAAACAAAAGTTTCGTCGTGGACAGCCGCGCCCCGAAAGTGAAAATCAACCTTGAAAAACGCCTTTTTCGAGCGGGCGAAACAATTAACCTGCAAGCCTCCGCCGACGGCGACACGAATCGTTTGACTGCCAAATTTTACGGCGCAAAACCCGTTCAGATGTTCTGGTCGAATCAAGCGAAAGCCAGCGTCGGCAAACTGCTGATTCCCGCCGGAACGGTTTCCGGTAAATACGTTCTGAGCGTTTCGGCGGAAGATTTCGCGCACAATTAAACGACGGAAGAATTAACAATCGAGGTGTTGGGAAAATGAGATTTTCAAACTTAAGGATTTAGCAAGTATCTCTCAACCATCAAAGCGCGTTTGAAAAAGCGTTCGTGCCGATTCGTTTTTGTCGGCGGACTGATTTTTTCGTTTTTCGTTGTTTCGCTCAGTTACAAGTTGCTGAAAACTTCCGCCGAAGATGCGAATGGCGAGATGGAAGCCGCGCTTTTCACGCGTCAGGAATTTTTCGGAGCGCAGGCGACGGTTCCGCGCCCGACCGCCGAAGCGCGGGAAAATCTAGCGAAACTCGCCGCCGCCGCGCCCGACAATCCGCTGATTTTGGAAAAGCTCGCCGAACTCAACGAGAAACTTTTGCGTTTCGACGAAGCGGAAAATAATCTGAAGCGTTTGGCGTTGATTGATCCGACGAAACTGGAAAATTTGGCGGCGTTTTACGAACGGCGCGGGCAATTTGAAGAGCAAGCCGAGACGCTCGAAAAGATTTTGGCGGCGGCGGATGCGGCGAAACGCGGCGCGATTTTTGAACGACTGATTGACACGGCGCGAAAACACGATTTGAAGGTGTATTTACAGCCGGATTTTTACGCGAAAATCTCGGAAAACAACTTTGCTGTATACGAAATTTTCGAGCGGCTGATTGACAATCTCACGGAAGAGAAAAATTACGCCGAAGCGTTGGATTTTATCGCGCAGGCGAAAGCGCAGTTTCCGTCGAGACGAAGCGTTTTGCTCGAAAAAGAAATCGCCGTTCTGCTCGAAACTAAGGATGCGAAGGCGGCGGAAAAAGTTTATCAGGCGGCGTTCGATCCGTTTTGGTCGGAGACGGAGGCGCAGAAATTTTACGATTTCTTGAACGAGCAAGATCGGCTGCGGGCTTACGGGGCGGAGATAAAGGAGCGTTTCAAACGAAATCCCGCCGATTTCGACGCGGCGATGCGGCTCGCGCTGTATCGAAATCACGATTATTTCTACGGTAACGACGATGCCGCGCCGATTATTCTGAAACTCGAACAGGCGAAAAAAAACTGGACGAGCGAAGAACTCGTCGCCGTTTCGCGGCTGCTCATTCAGGCGAACGAAGCTGAGACGGCTTCGCGTTTTCTTTACACGCTTTATCTGCGCGAAGATTTCAAAACGAATTCCGCACTTCGCGCCAAGATTTTGTATCAGCTTTTCGAGATGTTTTCCGACGCGGAAAATCAGAAGCTGCCGCTTGTCAAAGGCGATCTGCGATTCTACGAAGATGTCTCCAAAGCCGACACAAAACCGGGAATAGCGACCGGCATTTTGTCGCTGATTTTTTCCGACACCGCTCCGCGTCAGAAGCTCGACGCGCAGGAAACCGAAGCGAACAAACTTTTTAACCGCGCCGCCGCGTATTGCGTTTACAAAGAATACCAGCGCGAAAATCCGGCTTCCGACGAACTGGCGCAGATGTTGCTTGACATTGTGCGGCTTTACACGGCGGCGAAAGACACGGAAATAGTCGAAAAAACCTTAAACGATTTCGCCGGAAGATATGAAAATTCGAGCGATTATCCGGCGGCGGCGTTAAAGCTCGCCGATGCCTTCAGTGCCGCCGGACGCGAAGAAAAAGCGCGGGAGGTTTGCCGCCGAGCGTTAGATTATTTGGGAAAACAAGACGCGCCGCTTGCGCCGCCGAAAGCCGTCGAAACGAATTATGCGGACGATTCGACCGCTCACGACGACGAATCCGCGTTCGTTCGCAATGAAGGAATCAACATTCCGAAAACCGTTGAAAAAATGCCGACCGATGATTATTACTATGAAGAGCCGCCGGTTTTCCGCGATTATTTAGACCGCCGAACCGTTCAAGTGACTTACCGCGAAGTTCTCGAAAAAATCGTCGCGTCGCTGTCAAATGAAAAGAAAATGCCGGAAATTTTCGCGCTTTACTCGGACGAAACCGCCAAATATCCGAATGAAGAGTGGCTTTACGAAGAGCGTCTGGCGCGGCTCGAACAGACGAATCTGATCGCCGCGCAGCTTGAAGTTTACAAAACCGCGCTGGCGCGTTTTCAGACGAACGGCTGGCGCGACAAACTCGCTCGATTTTTCGTGCGAAACCGGCGCGACGACGAATTCGCCGCGTTCTCCGAAGAACTGGTCGGGACTTTGAAAGATGCGGAAGTGCGCGATTATTCGGCGGAATTTATTGACGGAAGCGTTTCGGCGAAAAATTTCGAGCAGCGTCTATATCTGAAATTTTACGAGACGGCGCACGCCCGCTCTCCGCACAACGCCGCTTTCACCAAAGGACTTCTGCGATTTTACAAAGCCGAAAGTCGGGACGAAGATTGGCGCACACTCGCCGCCGAATACTATTTTGAATCGCCGGAAATTCGCGTCGCGTTTCTCGACGATTTGGCGCGGAACAATGTTCTGCGCGATTATCTCAAAAAGGCTAAACTACGGGAAAGTGCGATTTACGACTTTTTTCGCGCCGATGTCTCGGCGCGGCTGTCGGATTACGAACACGCTGTCGCCGCTTACCGGCGACTCAACCGAATGTATCCGAACACGCCCGAATACACCGCTCGTCTGATAGATTTCATGCGCTCGTTCGGACAGAAAAATCGTGAATCACTGGAAGAGGCGGCGAACGTCGCTGTTGCGAAAGCGGACTTCCAGATGAATTCCGCCGAACATCGAACGCGCGGCGGCGAGATTTACGCTGAACTCGGTTTATATCAAAAAGCTCGCGGACAATGGATGAAGTTAACCGAAACGGCGGCGGGCGACCGGACGATTTATCTCAATGCCGCGACCGTTTACTGGGATTACTTTCAGTATGACGACGCGCTGGCAGCGATCAAAAAATTGCGCGTAAAATTCGGTGACGACACGCTTTACGCTTTTGAAGCGGGCGCGATTTGCGAGGCGCAACACAAAAAATCCGAAGCCGTTGCGGAATACGTCAAAGCTCTCGACGCGCACCGGGACGAAGCGCAAAAAGAAAAATCGCTGGCGCGTCTGATGACGCTTTCCGCCCGCGGAAAGCGTGAAAACGATGAGAATCCGGCATCGGAAAATGAATTTGAAAAAACGGTCGGCGCGGCGTTTGCCGCCGAACGCGGCAAGCGTCAAGATGCGTCGCGGCTGTCGCTCGGCTACGCCGAATATCTGCTGAACGTCGGGCGCAATAAAGCCTCCGAAAGCGTTTTGAAACGAGTCGTCGGGCAAAGCAGAGACGAAAATTTTCTCGAAACGGTAAGAGATTCTTATCGTTCGGAAAACGACGGCGCGGGCGAAGCGTTCGTTCTCGAAAGACTCGCCGCAACCACCGTCAATCCACGCCGGACGATTAAATATCGCTTGCAGTTAGCCGAATCTTTCGCCGAAAACCAAAAGCGCGATGCCGCCGCTCAAACTCTGAACGCGCTCGTCCGCCAATTTCCCGTCAACTACGGCGTGTTGACGGAGGCATCGGATTTTTACAAGCGTCTCAGCTTGGAAAACGAATCGGCGCGAGTTTTGGAAAACGCGCTGCCGAAGAGTCGCAGCGCGTATCGGAATGCGCTCGCCGGCGAACTGGCGGGGCGTTTGATTCAGCTTAACCAGCTCGCATCAGCGGAAAAAATTCTGGCTGATCTGCACGACGAAGACCGGGGAAATGTCGAGATTTTCGACGAACTCGTGCGCGTTTATATCCGCACGAATCAGCCGGACGCGATGCGGAAAGCGTTCGCGGAAACCGTCGCCGAATTGAAAAAATCCGCCGCCGACCGGCGCGAAACCGAAGCGCAAATCGCCGCTTTGCGGACGAAAATGATCGCCGCTTTTACCAAACTGAAAGATTACCAATCGGCAGTCGAACAGCACGTCGAAATCATCAACCGCGAGCCGGAAAACGAAGCGTTAACGGAAAACGCGATTTTATACGTCGAGCGTTACGGCGGGGCGGAAACGCTCGTCGGCTATTACGAAAAACTTTCCGCCGAAACCTTCAAAAATTACCGCTGGAACGTCGTGCTGGCGCGAATTTACACGGCGCACAAAAACACCGCCGCCGCGATTAAAAATTATCGCGCCGCCGTCGTCAATCAGCCGGAAATGCCGGAACTTTACGCGGCAATCGCCGACCTTGAAACGCAAAGCGGAAACTACGACGAAGCCTTAAAAAACATTGACGAAGTTTTGGAGACAACGGGCGGCGAAGCTGTCTATGTCGAAAAGAAAATCGAAATTCTGAAAAAAGCGGGCAGACTGGCGGAAATCAAGACGGAAAAAGCGAAGTTGCCCGCTGCCGTTGAAAAGAAAATCGAAATTGACCGCTTCGCCGAAGCGCGGCGAATGGAAAACGTCGAAAAGGAAAAAGCGCGGGAAATTTACCGCGCCGCGTTCGAGCAACTGAACGAAAACCCTCTGAACGGCACACTTCAAATGGCGGACATCTCCGGTTACGTGCGCCTTCTGCGCGACGAAGAACCGCTCGACAAAATCGGCGAAAAACTCTGGAATTTACGCGGCAAGCTGATCGTCATCGCCGACCAAGATTATTCCGTTAATGCAGGGGAGGCGCGAAATCGCCTTTCGATGCTGGACGGCGCAATGCTCGAAACCATCGGCGCGACGGCGCGAACCGTCGGCACGGATGCCGAACTGCAAAATCTGCACGAAGATCGGCGGCGAAAAATCGAAGAATTTTCCGCCGCGAACGACGCGCATCAAACCGTCTCCCTGATCCAGAACCTAAGCCGCCGCGCCGGTTTCGGCGATTTGGAGGAGATGATTTTGCGAAAAAAAAATCGAAGCCGTCAATTAAGAATTTGTCCGGCAAAACAATCTTCGCGGGCTGGTAAATTTTTATAACGAGCGCGGCGCGTATCATAAAACTTTCGAGGCACTGGAAAAATACGGCAGCGACGATGCGGCTTTGAAAGCGAAAACGGCGAAACTCGTCGGCAATCGGGAGAAAGAACTCGAAGCACTGCGGGAAATTTATTGGCAGCCGAGCGATTTGGACATCGCCCCGGATGATGAAAACGTCGGGCGGTATTTGGAGATTTTACACGCCGAAAACCGCGATGAGCTACACACGTTAACCGAAAAATCGTCGGTTTATCAGTTGCAGTTGATAAATTTTCTGCTTCGCAAAGGCGAGCGCGACCTCGCGCACACGGCGATTGAAAATGCCGATTTTTCGACCGCGTGGAAAGTTTCGCGCCACGCCGAAACCTCGCTTGCGCTGCGCGAATTCGATGATGATTCCGAATGCTATTTCTGCGCCGCTTTGCAGCTTGATTCCATCGGCGAAATGGTCACACAAACGCCCGATAAACAACGATTTTTAATCAATGACGATTGGTTTCGGCTGAACCGCGAATACGGCGAATGGCTGTTCGAGAAGAAAGATAAACAAATCGCGCCGTCGAAATTTTTAACGGCGATGATTGAAAATCAGCCGCGCAACGCCGACGAACAATACAAACTCGGCGCGTTTTATCTGGAAAAAGGCGAGTTGAATTCGGCGGTCGAGCATTTGCAGACGGCGATTGAAATCGAAAATTCGGCGACCGAAGACAAAGTAAAAGCGGCGACGCTCGGAGCAGCGTATTTCAAAATCGGCAGATTAAAAGATGCCGAAAAAATCTGGGCGCGGGTTTTGGAAGACGAAACGATTGAAAGCGGCGCAGTCTATTTTAAGGTCGTCGAACAATACGGTTTGAGCGAAGCGGGACGCGCCAAAATCGCGCCGCTGGTCGTAAAATTTTTGCAATCGAACAACGCCGACGATTCGGAAGATTTTCGGAAACTGATTTTCGCCGCCGCCGCTTCTTTCAAAGATGACGAAACGCAGAAGTCGGCGTATTTTCAAGCGATTGTGCGGGCGCGACCGAACGACGTTTCGCTGGCGGCTCTGCTCGTCAATGAAAACTTGATCGGCGAAACCGAATCTAAAATTTTTTACCAAACGCTTATCAATCGAAGCGAGGATTTGAGCGGTGAAGATTACGCTTTCACGTCCGCTGCGCGGCGCGTTTGGACGACGGACGATGCCGAGACGGTTTACGAACAGGAGAACGAATATAAAATCGCCGAGCCGGAAAACGAAAAATACGAATGGCAAAAAAAAATATCTCGAACTCCTTGTCAAACGGCGCGACGATGCGGAAGCCGAACGATTGATCGCCGCCGTCGAAAAAGAATTAACCAATCGTTATGCGCGTCCGGCGCGGCTGCGGACGGCGAAAATCCGGCTGCAAATCCGCGGCGGAAAATACGACGCGGCGGCAGTCGAAAAGTTCGTCGGCATCGCGGTCGGCGACGCGGCGGCGGAAATAAAACCGCCGAGCATCGAGCGTTTTAATGACGTTATGCAAATTCTGAGCGAAGAAAAACGCGGCGACGCGGCGATTGATTTGAGTGAAAAATTTTACGCCCGAATGCTTGCGCTCGGACGATACGACGCGGCGAATTTCAACGGATTGGCGCGAAACTATTTTCGTCGAAATGAGCCGGAAAAAGCGTTGGAAATTTTGCGTCTGATGGTTGTTGCGAGCATTGAAAACAAACGCGAAACGGCTTTGGCAGCGGTCGCGGCGTTGGACGCGATGAGCGCGCGGGCGGCAGACGCGGCGAAAGTTGCGGCAGCGGAAAATAATTTGAACGGCTCTTTCGACACGCTGAAAATCGCCGCCGAAATCGCCTCGGAATTCCAGCAAACAAAGGCGGCAATCGGTTTTCGCCGCCAACTGCTCGAAGCCGATCCGTCGGACGCGGCGAACAAAATCAAACTCGCCGCCATTTACGCGGGCGCAGGCGAAACCGTCGCGTCAGAAAATCTTTTAACGCAAATTAGCAACGATGCGAATTCGCCGTGCGCGGCGCGTTGGCAGGCGCGGCAGCTTTTGAAGGCGGAAATGCCGAACGCCGAATATGATGCGTTTTTGCAGTTTTACAACGGCGCAGTCGCCGGAAAAGCGAACGAAAATGAGGCGGCGACCGAGCTTTTTATTAACTCATTGATCGCCGATCAAAACGCGGAACTTCCGGCGCGGCAGGAACTTATCAAATTTTACGCTCTCTCGAACAAACCTTTCGCCGCGCTCAAGTTGGCGGAAACCGACAAATCCGCGAAATCGGACGAACTGCTCGCAATGCTCTCCGCCGCTGCGGAAAAAGTCGGCGAATACGGGAAAGCAGCGGAATTTGAAAACGCCAAATCAACGGCGGATGCCGAAAGAAGCGCGGTCTTGCGCCGGCTTGAAAACGAGAAAAATAAAAAAGCGACCGACTTTAGAATTGATGCGGAAAATACCCGAAACTTATGAAAAAGAAAATCTTAATCGCCGCAACAATCGTCACGGTCGCCGCCTTTGTCGTCTATTCGCAAATAAAACCGCCGCCGTTCGCGCCCGCCGAAGATTTCCCGCGTGAAGCCTTTATTTATGTGCAAATCGCCGATTTGCCCGCGCTTATCAAACTCTGGAACGAGTCGGCATTTAAAAGCAAATATCTCGAAAGCGGGAATTTCAAGGACTTTCAAAATAATCATCTGGGCAGAAAACTGGCGAGCCGCCGGCAGGAGTTCGGCGACGCGGCGGGTTTTCCGATAGATTCGGAAGCGGTTAGCGGGTTGGCAGTAAATCAAGCGGCACTGGCGATTTACGATGTCGGCAAACTCGAATTCGTTTTTATCGCGCCCGTCTCCGACGCGCTTTTCGCGGCGACCAAATTCGCGCAAAACAAAAATAAATGCACGGAAGCAACGCTCGCCGACGGCACGATTATTAATCGCGTCAAAGTCGAAGCCGACCGCGGGCGGCAGCCGCAGGAATTGATTTTCGCGCAGGCAAAGGGACGTTTTATTTTGGCGACAAGTGAAAAGCTGTTCGTTCAAACGCTCGCAAACATCAACGGCAAAAGAGAAAAAAATCGTTTGATTGGCGCACCGGCTTTCGCGCTTTTGAGCAAAGAAATCGCGCCGCACACGGCGACCGTCTGGCTCGATCAAAAAACTCTGAACGACGATTATTATTTCAAACGCTACTGGCTGATGTCGGACGTGAAAGACTTGAAAAATATGCGGGCGGGGATTTTTGATTTTGAAATGCAGGACGGAAAATTTATCGAACGACGCAAGTTTCTCCTTGATGAAGCGGCGCGAGTTTCACCGCTTGATGACGCACAAACCGCACCGATGTTGAGTTTTGTGCCACCCGACACGCCGTTTTACCGGCTCCGGTCGGCGAGCGCGGAAGCGGTTGACGAAGCGATTGAAAAAATCGTTTGTCGTCGAAAAACATCGAAAGAAGCGTCGCGGAATTCTTCGGCTTATTTATCATTCGACGAAGATAATTATTATTCGAGCGGCGATTATGAAGATTTAGGCGAAAAATACGACGAAGCCGTTGACGAGACGGACGACGAAGCGAGCGACGAGACGGGCGGGCGGCGCGAATCCGAAATTGATTTTTCAAATTTGTTGCAGACGGGAAAGCCGCAGGCGGTTTTGACTTTCGCGCAGCCGAAAATACTGCCCGCGCCTTTGTCCGTCGAATTTAAGCGGACGGCGATTTTTGATTTAGCCGCGCCGGAAACCTTCGACCGCGCCGCGTTTGAATCGGCAATCGCTTCGAAACTCGCCGCGCAGACGCTGATCGCCGCGCCGTCGGTAAAATTAAATTGGCAGACGAAATCCGAAGGTGATAATACTTGGCGCGAATTGAATTTGCCGATGCTCGGCTGGAGCGTGAGCTATGCGATGCGTGATGAGAAACTGATTCTAAACGACGATGCCGATTTGCTGCGGCAATTTTCCAACGCGCCGTCGTTTTCCGTCGAAAAGGAAAATCCGCCGCTGCATTCTCTAACCGTGATAAATTTTGCCGGAAGGGAAAACGCTTTCGATAAAGTTTTCGACGAATTACAACGAAAACAAGCGGCTGACGACTTTTTCACCGGAAATATCGGCAGTTTGCTCGATTCGATTTCAGACGTTGCGAATATCGAGATCAAAGAATTTTATTCGCCGCACACTTTCGACGAGGAAATTACCGTCAAATTCAAATTGTAAAATCTTCGGCGGCAAGTTTGCGCCTTCAATTTAAAACGGCAAAAGCGACGGATTGCGCCGCCGCTTTTGCGAATAAAAAGTGAAGTGATTTGACCTTAAGCCGCGCTGTTCGAGACGGCTCTGCCTTTGCCGTTGCCGATCTGCGACGTAACGATGGAAATTTTCGGCTTTTTGGACGACAAAACAGTCGCCGTCTGCCGCTTGACTCCAACGATTTTTCCATATTCGGTCAGACTCTGCGCGACGATTTGATCCATATTATAATAACGATAAGTTGCCAAACGTCCGACGAAATGCACGTCGGAACGGGTTTCGCTCAAAAGTTTGTATTTGGCGTAAATATCGTTGTTCTCCTTACGCGGAACCGGATAATACGGATCGCCCTCGGCTTGCGGATATTCATAAACGACGCTCGTTTTTTTATGTTCCTGCCCGGTCAGGGACTTAAATTCCGTAATGCGCGTAAACGGCTGCTCGTTCGGGTAATTGACGACCGGCGCGGTTTGAAACTGTTCTTTGTCGTGCGTCTCGTGTTTGAATTCGAGCGAACGATACGGCAACTTTCCGTAACGATAATCGAAAAATTCGTCAATCGGTCCGGTGTAAATTAGTTCGCGGAACGGAATATTTTCGACGATTTCGCGGTAATCGCAGTTCAACATAATTTTGATGTTCGGATGGTCGAGCATCTTCTCAAACATTCGCGTGTAACCGTGTTTCGGCATCGCCTGATAGCTGTCGGTAAAATATCGGTCGTCGCGCGTCGTGCGGGTCGGAACTCGCGCCGTCACGCTCGCGTCCAGTTCCGAAGGGTCTAAACCCCATTGTTTGCGCGTGTAATTGCGAAAAAACTTTTCATACAATTCCTTGCCGACGGCATTGACGACGACATCTTCGGAAGTGCGGAGAACGTCGCGCTTTTCACGAACTTTTTCGAGAAATTCTTTGACTTCAAACGAAGTCAAATTCAATCCGTAAAGTTTATTGATCGTGTCCAAGTTAATCGGAATCGGGACGAGCATTCCGTCAACCGATGCTAGAACGCGGTGTTCATAGCTGCGCCATTCGGTGAAGCGCGACAGATAATCGAACACTTCCTTTGAATTTGTATGGAAAATATGCGGTCCGTATTTGTGGATTAAAACGCCTTCGTTGTCGTAACAGTCATAGGCGTTGCCGGCGATATGCGGGCGTTTGTCGCAGATCAAAACCTTTTTGTCTGAGCCGTTTGCCAATCTTTCCGCCAGCACACTGCCGGCGAAACCCGCTCCTACAATTAAATAATCGAACATCTTTTCTACCTTCCCCTTTTTCTTATGTTTATTAAGACAAAACCTGCCTTTGCAAATTTTATGCCTCTGAATTTGCCTTTGTCGAATGATTTTTACCGACGGCTTCGTCAATTAAATCCGACATTCTGCGCCACGTTTTATCCCAGGAATTACGCGCCAGAAATTCGTCAACTTCTTTTAATTTTTCCGCGCGGTCTTCGCTCATTAAATTTTCCGCCGCCGCGACGAATTCACCGCTCGTGTCGGCGATGGCGACCAGGTTTTGCTCGCCGTAAGGACGAACGACATCTCGAATCGCCGTCGAGACAACCGGCTTTCCAGCCGCGAGATATTCGGGCGTTTTCGTCGGGCTGATAAATTTCGTCGAATCGTTAATTGCAAAAGGCATCAGCGCGACCGACCAACCGGCGATATAAGAAGGAAGTTCGTCGTAATTCTTCATTCCCAAATAATGGATATTTTCGCGGCGCGGCAGTTCATCCTCGCCGATTTTGACGACCGGACCGATCATCACGATTTGCCATTCGGGACGTTTTTCGGCGAGTTCGCCGATCAAATTTAAATCAACCCGCTCGTCAATCACGCCGACGTAACCCAAACGCGGACTCGGAATCGCGGCTTGGTCGAACGGCGATTCGGCAATATCCCGCGCTTTGTTGAAATGCGCGGCATCAATGCTCGAAGGCATCGCGTGGACGTTATGATGCTGCGCCTGTTTCGCTTCGTATAAACTCTGCCCGCCGGTAAAAATCACATCGGCTTTACCAAACAGCGCGGCTTCGTTGTTTATCAATTCGGGCGGCGCGAACTTGAACATCGAAAGCTCGTCCATACAATCGTAAACGACCGCTTTCGGCTGGAGATGACGGCTGAAACTCATCGCCATCGGCGTGTAATACCACAGCACGAAATCTTTGATCTGCGACTCGGCAAACAATTTATCGAGCGTCTTTTCCATCAAGACTTCGACGGTTCGACCGTTGGCTTCGGCACGATTCAGATGCGGCACGACGACAAACAGATTTACCTCGCGTTCGCTAACCGACAGATGCGTTTCATCTTCCATCAAAACCGGCTCTTCGATAAAAAAAACGCGCCGCTGACGCGCAAAACGACTCATCAGATGCTGCGGACGCTGGTAAACAAAATCCCATCTCAGATGCGACAAGCAAACTAAATCATAGCTTTGTAGTCCGGTTTCCAGTGTGTTTTCAATATTTGTTTCCATATTTTTCTCTCCTTAAATATAATTTCGATTCGCCGTTTTATTTGAATTTCGCCGCCGCTGATCCGCGAATAGACGGCAAGCAAGACGGACGATTCGAGTGAATTTGATGACTTGAGAACATTATACATTACTTCACAATCTCGATTTGTGATCTGGCTTACGTTGAAAAGTTGTGGTTTAAATAGACTTGATATTTAGAAATGCGAGGGAGGAAATTATTCCGAAGAGGTGCAGACGGCTCAGGATGGAAAATCGTTTTCGCACGAAATTTAATTATGTCAATATCGAATACTGATTCAACGAACAGCGACTCGGCGGCGAAATCAAAATCAGCTTCCGGCGGCGGTTTATTCCAAAGTTTTCTGATGGGCGGTTTTGAATGTTCGACGCACCGGCGCGGCGACGGCAAACGCCTGGATGTCATCGCCGCGACGCGCCACGACGAATTTGCGCGACAGGATTACCGGCGTTTGGCGAGCGTCGGAATGCTGACCGCCCGCGACGGTCTGCGCTGGCATCTGATCGAAACCACGCCGTATCAATACGATTTTTCGAGCGCCTTGCCGCAGATTCGCGCCGCCCGTGAAACGGGTTTACAAATTATCTGGGATTTATTTCACTACGGCTACCCGGACGATTTGGATATTATGAGCGCGGAGTTCGTCAGCCGCTTTGCCGCTTTCGCCGGAAAGTTTACCGAACTGCTGCTTGAGGAAAAAATCGAAACGCTTTTCCTGTGCATCGTTAACGAAATCTCGTTTTTCGCGTGGGCGGTCGGCGAAGTCGGCTGGTGGTTTCCGTATTTTCGTGGGCGCGGCGACGAGGTCAAACGTCAACTTTTGAGAGCTTCGATTGCCGCCGCCGAAACGATTAAAAAAATCGCGCCGAACGCCGTCTTGATTCAAACCGATCCGATTATCAACGTCATTCCACGCGAAACAAAGCCGCAGAACGTGATTGACGCACGAAATTATCACAATTCGCAGTTCCACGCGCTCGACGTGCTTTTGGGGAAAGACGAACCGAAAATCGGCGGTTATCCGAAAATCATTGATGTCGTCGGGGTTAATTTTTATTCGGATAACCAATGGCGGCATCCGGGCGGGCGGCGCGTCTTTCGCGGCAGTCGCGGCTACAAACCGTTTCACAAACTGCTTCAGGAATTTTACGAGCGTTACGAAATCCCTCTGTTCGTCGCCGAAACGGGAATCGAAAACGAGGCGCGTCCCGAATGGTTTCGATACGTTTGCGACGAAGTAAAAATTGCGATTCAAAACGGCGTTCCGGTGCTTGGAATTTGCCTTTATCCGATTGTTAATCATCCGGGTTGGGATGATAATCGGCATTGCTACAACGGTTTATGGGATTATTCGAGTGATTTCGGGACGCGCGAAATTTACGAGCCTTTAGCGGAGGAAATCGAATGTCAAACGAATTTGTGAAAAGCGTCGGGGAAAAAACAAAACGCTTGATTTGAGCGATTCCGATTTTGCATTTAAGCTAAGACTATTATGACAAGCGGGTTTCAAACAAAATATGTTCCGGCGGAAAACCCAATCGCCGAACTTTTAGCCGTCGCCGACAAACTTTCCGCCGACATTTTAAAAGAAGCCTCCGTAACCGACCGCACCGATTCGTTTCCGGCGGAAACATTCAAAAAGCTCGCCGAAACAGGATTGCTGCAAGCGGTCTTTCCGGTAAAACACGGCGGCGCGGGTCTCGGCGTCGAAGGCGCGACGACGGTCGAACTTTTAACTCTTTTAAAGAGTTTCGGTTACGGCAATCTCGTCGTCGGGCGAGTTTTTGAAGGACATTTTAACGCCGCGCAGTTGATCGGCGAATACGGCACGGCACGGCAAATCGAGAAAATTGCGTTCGATGCCGTCAAGGAAAATCACATTTTTGGCGTGTGGAACACCGAAGCGGGCGACGGCGTGAAAATTTCTCCGACCGGCAGCGGAAAGTTTCGGCTGGCGGGCGCGAAAACTTTTGCGACCGGCGTTGGTTACGTTAACCGCCCGATTGTTACCGGCAGAACTGTGAGCGGCGGCTGGCAGATGTTCGTCGTGCCGCTCGATCAAGTCGAAACGAGTGTTGACGATTCGTTTTGGCGACCGCTCGGAATGCAGTCTTCGCGCAGTTTTCGCGTAGACTTTACCGGTGTCGAAATCTCTGAAAACGAAGTGATCGGTGCGCCGGACGATTATTACCGCCAGCCGTTTTTCAGCGGCGGCGCGATTCGCTTTGCTGCCGTCCAACTCGGCGCGGCGGAACTGCTGTTCGATTTGACGCGCAGTTTTTTACGCGAACTAAACCGCACCGATGATACTTTTCAGCAGATGCGTCTGGGCGAGACGGCGATTGCGCTGGAAAGCGGAAACTTGTTTCTGAAAAAGTCGGCGCAAATTTTTGACGATTATCTGCGCGATAAAAATGCGGCAAAAATCGGCGCGGTTCTGAGTTACGCGGGAATGATGCGAACGGCAATCGAGCGGATTTGCCAGGGCGCGATGATCGCCGCGACGCGCTCCGTAGGCAGTCGAGGACTTTTGAAACCGTATCATTTTGAACGAGTCGTCCGCGATTTGACGATGTATCTGCGCCAAGCCGCGCCCGACGCGACTTTGACCGGAATCGGCAGATACGTCTTGGAGCGCGACGCACCGAACGCGAAATTGTGGCGCAATGACGATGAATAATTCGCCGCAAAACCTTTTCGCCGATACATCGAAAATCGAAACGGTGAACGCCGAAACAATTTTAGACTGGGGCGCGGTTTTAATTGCCGCGCCGCACTCGGACGACGAATCCTTAGGTTGCGGCGGCGCGATTGCGCTGCTGCGAAAATACGAAAGAGAAGTCGGCGTTTTGACGATCAGCGACGGAACGCTTTCACATCCGAATTCAAAAAAGTTTCCGCCGGAAAAACTGCGCGAACTGCGCGAAAACGAAATGTTCGCCGCGCTCAAAATTCTCGGCGTGGCGGCGGACAAAGTAAAATTTTTGCGTTTCCCCGACCGCCGCGTTCCGAATGAGAATTCGCCGGAGTTCGCGGCGGCGGTCGAAACGATCAAGGATTTTTTAACCGAAAATCAGCCGGACACGATCATCGTTCCGTGGCGGCGCGACCCGCATCCCGACCACCGGGCGACCTGGCAGCTTTTCAGCGCGGCGAACGCTTTTTTCAATGGTAGATTTCGGATCATCGAATATCCGATCTGGCTTTGGGAAATGGCGGAAACAACAGATTTGCCGCAGGAAAACGAAGCTAAAATTTGGCGGCTCAACATCGCCGAAGTCTCTGAGCAAAAACAGGCGGCGATTCACGCGCACCGCTCGCAAACAACCGATATGATTGACGACGACCCGCACGGATTTCGACTCTCGGAGGAAGTTCTGGCGTACTTCGCCGCGCCTTTTGAAGTTTATCTGGAAGAAATAAAATGAACGACGCATCGCCGAAAAAATCGCTCGCGCCCGAATACTTTGAAGACGTTTACAACGCCGCCGCCGATCCCTGGAATTTTACGACGAGCGAATATGAGGAGGACAAATACGCCGCGACGCTTGACGCTCTGCCGCGTGAAAATTATCAATCGGCGTTTGAAATCGGCTGTTCAATCGGGGTTCTGACGGCGCGTTTAGCCGAAAAATGCGAGTCGCTTTGGGCGGTTGATGTCAACGAAAAAGCTCTCGAACAAGCCCGCGAACGATGCGGCAATTTGCCGAATGTGCGCTTGGAAAAAAGGCGGATTCCCGCTGAATTTCCCGACGAAAACTTTGATTTAATCGTCGTTTCGGAAGTCGGCTATTATTTGAGCGTCGAGGATTGGGCGCGGGCGCAGGAGAAAATAATCGCGCATCTCAAACGAGACGGCAGCATCGTTCTCGTTCACTGGACGCATTTTGTCGCCGATTATCCACAGACGGGCGACGCGATTCACGATTCGTTCGCCGAGTTCGTCGAGGGAGCGGCGAATCATCTCGAAACGCGGCGCACCGCCGATTACCGGCTGGACGTTTGGGCGAAACTCTGACAATTTCTTCGCTTTTCGCGCCGCTGTCTCTCCAAAATCTGCCGTAGGTCAAAAACCGCTTTTTCGACCGTTACCAACGAATGATTTTTATTCCATTCGCCGATGCGAGTTTGTTCACACTCGATTTTTTCGAGCATTCCGCCGAAAGTTCGAGCATCGTGAAATTCGATTTGCAGAAAACTTTTAGAAACGAACAATTTATCGGCGAGCGCGGCGAACTCCGCCATACTCAAACCGTCTTTGTCGCTTTTCCACAAATCGCGCAGACGTTTTCGCAGGTAAATCCGCCGCTCAATCGCCTGTGCGCTCTCAACGAAATAATCAACCGAACCTTTTCCCATAATCATCCATTCGTTGATCTGGGTGGACAAACCCGACTCGGTGCGACCGGAACGGCGGGCGGAGGTTTTGACGCGCACGAGCGGGCTGTGCCGGAAACGCGCATCAACCCGCAAAAGCGAGTGGTAAAAAGCGACATCTTCAAGAAAACGCACGTCGGGAATGCCGCCCGCCTGCCGAAAAGCATCGGTCGTCACGGCGAAACTGCCGTTGAAATGCTGGTGATGACGCGGCAGATAATCGTGCGAAACGTAATCGAGATACGCTTCGAGTTCCGCCGCCAAAAGCCTGTAACCCGTGTCGAGCAGATGAAATCGCTGCGTTTTCCCGCACATTTTTTTGATTTCCGACGGATTGATTAAAATACGACCGCCGACGGCATCCGCGCCGTTTTTTATCTCCCGCAAATTCGCCGCGATCCAGTTCGGCGCGACGCAGGTGTCGCCGTCGGTCGTCATTATAGTTCCGCTTCGATATTTATTGTGCCGCAGACGGCGGTCGGCTTCGTTCATCAATAAACGCCGCACGAAACCGATGTTGGCGTGCGGCTTCGGCAGTTCGGCTTCGGCGATGTGGACATTTAAGAAATGGTTTTTTCTCTGCCAGCGGCGGGCGACGGCGGCTGATTCGTCGCGGCAGTTGTTGGCGAAAATCACGATTTCGTAAAAACTCGGATCGAGCGGTCGGTTTTGAAAATCAACCTGGCAGGCGAAGGATTCCAAAGTTTTGAGCAGACACGACGCTTCATCACGAACGGGTATCACTATCGTCGTCAGACAATTTGGATTAATAACCGTTTCGACTAAATTTCGATGATTCGCCGCCAAACTAAACAATGCCATTACGTGGGTTTATTCTACTATGAGTTGTGCATTTGAAGCGAAGAACGCCTGACCGACGACTTTCCCGTAAACCGTTCGTCGGGCGAAAACAGCCGTTCGTTGAATTTTTAGTCTGCTCGATTAAAAAGCGTTTTTACAAGCGTTGCTTTCGACGTAAAATTGCCGTTTTCAAATACATCGAGAAAACGGCAGTCCTATTTTCGTTATCAGGGAAATTATGAAGAAAACTTTTGTTTTTCAATTAATGCTTACGGCGTTGGTATTTCTTTGTCTGCCGCTGATCGCCGCCGCGCAGACGGACGGTGTGCGGGCGAACGGGACGATTCGCGGCACAGTCAAAAGCGAAGTCAACGATTTATTGATTCCGAACGTCCAGGTACAGATCGTCCAATCAAGACGCACCGCGCAAACCGACGCGAACGGCGGTTACGAATTCAGCGATTTGCCGGCGGGCAGATACACGATTGTTACGCACAGCGAAGGCTTTTCCGACCGCACTCAATCGGTCGTGCTGGTCGCCGGCGCAGCCGCGCAGGTTGATTTCACGCTGTCGCTCAGCACTCTGCGCGAGGACGTTACGGTAACGGCGACGGGACAGCAGCAATCGGTTTTCGAGTCTTTCCAAACGGTTAATTCTGTCGGTTCGACCAATTTGCGCGAAAAGGCGGCGACGGGCTTGGGCGATGTTCTGGAGCGCGAAGCCGGAGTCGGCAAACGCTCGTTCGGACCGGGAACGTCGCGCCCAGTTATTCGCGGGTTTGACGGCGACCGTGTGCTGATTACGCAGGACGGCGTGCGTCTCGGTTCAATCGGTTTTCAATCGGGCGACCACGGCGAGCCGGTTGATACCTTGTCGGCGGAGCGCGTCGAAATCGTCAAAGGTCCGGCGACGTTATTATACGGTTCGAGTGCGCTCGGCGGTGTCGTCAACGTCATCTCCAACGACGATGCCGATTTTCACAAAGGATTGCGCGGTTTTGCGACGGTGTTGGGCAATACAATCAACCGGCAGGGCGGCACGGCGGGCGGCGTGGAATACGGCTACAATAAACTCCTGTTCAATTTTTCGGGCAGCGCAATCCGCGAAGGCGATTACAATACGCCGCTCGGCAGAGTCTTCAATTCGAGTTCGCGGTCTGGCGATCTGAACACGGGAGTCGGATTTTACAGTAAAAAAGCGTTCGTCGTCGGCAACTTCGTTTACGACAAGCGGCGTTACGGCGTTCCGTTCGCACCGTTTATCGAAGCCAACGGACTGCCGCCGTTCACCTTAAATTATTTGCCGAACGATTTTAACGAGCAGGTTGATCTCGATATGCGCCGCTACAATGGCAAAATTCGCGGCGGCTTCCGCGACGTTGACTCGTTCGTCACCGCCGGAAACCTCGCGTTCAGCTACACCGACTATCAGCATCAGGAAATCGCCCTCGCCGACGGAACCGAAAGCATCGGCACGACATTCAAAAATAAAACGACCTACTTTCGCGGCACGTTCGAGCAGAAACCGTTCGGCAGTCTGACGGGGCGTTTCGGCTTTGAAGGCTTCGGGCGGCGTTATCAAAACATCGGCGAAGAGCAATTGATTAACGGGAAGGTAACGCATAACAATTTCTCGGTTTTCGGTTTGGAAGAATACGGCTTCGCCAAGCGTTTCGCCGTCCAATTCGGCGGGCGTATCGAGCGTAACGCTTATAATCCGGTGAACGATGCGCTTTACGTTGACCGTTCGTTTACGGGATTTTCAGGCTCGGCTGGTTTGCGCGTCAATGTCTGGACGGGCGGCACGTTCGTCGCGGCGTTGACCAGCGCGTATCGCGCCCCGGCACTCGAAGAACTTTATAACAACGGCTCGCATCCGGGAAATCTGACGTTTGAAATCGGCAATCAGGGTTTACAGCGCGAACGCTCGAACGGCATCGAATTTTCTCTGCGGCAGAATTATAAAAAAATTCGCCTGGACGGGAGTTTCTTCTATTACAACATCAATAATTTCGTTTTCCTCGCGCCGCAGGACGCAGACGGCGACGGCATTCTCGACCGCGAAAACGGTTTGCCGGTGGCGCGGTATCTGCAATCGGACAGCCGCTACGTCGGCGCGGATGTTACATTCGATTACAGTTTCAACAAATATCTGGGCGGATTTTTTATCGGCGACATCGTGAAAGCCAAAGTCAAAGACGGCTCGATTCCGTTGCCGCGCATCACTCCGGCACGCGGGCGCGTCGGACTGGATTTCAAATATAAAGGCTTGAGCGTGCGTCCCGAAGGCGTTTTCGTTTCGCGCAAAGGCGAAAGCGATATTTTCCCGACCGAAACGCCGACCGCCGGTTACGGTTTGTTCAATATCAACGGTTCATACACCATCGGGCGCGAGCATTACGCGCATATTTTTACCGTCAGTGTTTTTAATTTGAACGACCGTCTCTATCGAAATCACCTGACTTTTATCAAAGATATTCTGCCCGAATCGGGGCGCGGAGTGCGTGCCTCTTACACGATCAGATTTTTTTAACTGAGAAAATAAATCGGAAATAAAAAAGGTGTAGATTCGGTCTCGCCTTTTTTATTTCCGATTTATCAAAGCCGAATTCGCGGCAATTGAAATATCAACTATTTATTTCACGTTTGCCGTTTTCTTGCTATACTGAAATCCTAATTTGCAACTTCGGCGAATTTGAGTCGTAGAAGTTGTGCGATAAGTTCTTTGGGCGGGGAAATTATTGAGGAGCGATAGATAAGAAAATGGGATTGTGGGCAAGAATAATGAGAATGTTTCGTGCCGGAACGGGCGCGGCTCTCGATAAAGTGGAAAACCCGGAAATGGTTTTGCAGCAAACTATCCGCGATATGCGCGACCGCGTGCCGGAT
>JAYVGL010000131.1:0-10978 GCA_043772175.1 Pyrinomonadaceae bacterium
GCCGAACGACACGATTGACCGCGCCATCAAACGCGGCACGGGCGAACTCGAAGGCGTGAATTACGAAGAAATCACTTACGAAGGCTACGGCATCGGCGGTGTGGCGGTCTTGGTCGAAACGATGACCGACAACCGCAATCGCACCGTCGCCGAACTGCGGCACATATTTTCCAAAAACGGCGGCAACTTAGGCGAAGCCGGATCGGTGGCGTGGATGTTCGACAAAAGAGGTTTGATTATCGTTGATAAAGCGGCGAAATCCGAAGACGAACTTTTTGAAATCGCCATCGAAGCCGGCGCGGACGACGTGCAGGACGAAGGCGACGTTTTCGAGATTTACACCACGCCGGAGAATTACGAAGCCGTCAGTGACGCGATTAAAAAAGCGGGCATCGAACCGCAGAACTCGGAAGTTTCGATGATTCCGCAAACCTACATCAAACTCGAAGGCGACGACGCGAAACGAATGCTCAAACTTTACGAAGCCGTTGACGACAACGAAGACGTGCAGAATCTTTACGCGAATTTCGATATTGATGAATCGGAGATGGAATAGCTTTCAATTACGAATTTCAAATTACGAATTACGAATATTTGATAAGATTCGTGATTCGTTTTTTTTAGGCTTTATTGAATCTTGGTCGTGAAAGAAGCCTCACGCGGACACTCTTCGCAAACGCCGCCGATTTCGACGGTGGCAATTATTTCCTGCGCGCCTTTCGCGTCAACCTTGATAGCGGACGTTCCTTGACCTTCGACGATTTTGCCCGCTGAAACTTTCCAGGTATAAGTGATTGTCTCACCGCTTCCGCCGCTGACATTTGCGGCAAACATTAAATTTTTATTTCGATAAGCAACGGGTTCGATTCTGACAACGCTGAGAGTCGGGCATTCACATAAAGTGCAGGTAGGTGTAAAAGGCTCGTCCGCGCCCGACGGAACAATCCAAAATTCGATGGTAGAAGTTTCTCTCATATACCTTCTGCCCGGCTCCAAAAAGAAGATTTTATTTTTCAATTCGGGCTTCTTCTCCAAAACTGATTTTATTCTGGTCGCTTCTGTGCTGTTTTTGTAAAGATTGATAAAACCGTCCGTCGTTGACGGTTCAGCGGCGAGTCGGTCGGCAAATTTGCCCGCCATTTTCGCTAATGCGTCGAGATTTACCGGCGTTGTCGAGTATTCACTAAACTTTTCCTGCGCGGCAATTGCCGAAGTAAAGATTATCGAACAGCAGACGAGTCCGAAAATTTTGGCGATTATGTTTGTCCTCATAATTATTCCTTGATTGTTTATTGTTACGCTTTCGGATGCGCCCGATCATAAACCTCGATCAGTTTTTCCATCGAAACGTGCGTGTAAATCTGCGTCGTCGAAAGGCGGACGTGACCTAATAATTCCTGTATGTCGCGCAAATCCGCGCCGCTGTCTAAAAGGTGCGTCGCAAATGAGTGGCGAAGGCTGTGCGGCGAGATGTCGCGGTTGATTTCGACGCAGATTTTAATATACTTATCAACCATTCGCCCGACGCTGCGCGTGGTGATGCGCGTTCCCTGATAATTTAAGAAGACGGCTTGTTCGTCGCGCTCGCTTGGCGGGCAGTTGGCGAGAAAATCGGCGCGGGCTTCGTTCAAATAATACATCAACGCCTGCAAAGACGGTTCGCCGAAGGGAAGTATGCGCTGCTTTTTGCGCTTGCCGGTAACTTTGACGAGCTTTTCGCGGAAATCAATATCCTTCAAGTTCAAGTTCGTCAATTCGCCGACGCGCATTCCGGTCGCGTATAAGAATTCCAAAATAGCGCGGTCGCGTCTGCCCAAATCCGTTTCCAAATCCGGCGTTTCGATAAAGCGGACGGCATCTTCCATCGAAAGATGCGTCGGCAGCGTGCGTTCGATTTTCGGCGTGGCGACGAGTTTCGCCGGGTTGCTTTCCTGCACGCCTTCACGCACGAGGAATTGAAAAAACGTCCGCAAAGACGCGATTTTGCGGGCAATCGAAGTTTTCTTTTTATTCAAACCGTGCAGATGCGCCATCCATTCCCGAATCGTCAGGTGGTCAATGTCTTTAACGGAAATTTGTTCACGCGAACCGTCGGCCTTCGGCGGCGCGATGTGTTCGTGAAATTGTTCGAGGTCGCTCGAATAATTTCGCAGAGTATGTTGGCTGACGTTGCGTTCATAACGCAGATGTTCGAGAAACTGGCGCAGATATTCTTCAAGCATAATGGTTAATTGTAAATGGTGAACAGTGAATTTAAGAAATCTTCACATTCACCATTTACAATTAACCATTTATTTTTTGCTGATGTAATAACCTTTGCGCGTTCTGACGATCAAATCGTCACGTCCCTTAACTTTCAGGGCGATGTTGCGGAATTCGTTGCTTTTCGGGAGTTCTTCCGGGTAATAATTGAGAATATAGGTTTGCGAGAGTTCGGCGGAGATGCGGTTGAAAGATTGGTCGAGTTCCTTTTCGTCAATCGGCGAATAAACCGCGCCGCCGGTTTGCATCGCTAATTCCTGCATTCGACGCTCCGCCGAAAGCTGTCGAATGTTGGCGTTGCCGCCGCGAATGCCGGTGCGTTTGAAGTTCTCGAAATCGGTGGTTTTAACAACGTAAACCTGACAATTCGCCGCTTGGACGGCACGGACGGTGGCTTCAAAAGTCGCGTCCGAAATCGTGTCGTCGCCGTCGGACACGATGACGACGACGCGCCGCCCTTCAACGCTTTTCATATATTCGGCGGCCTTGATAATCGCGTCGAGCAGTGCCGTCGCGCCTTCCGGGTTCGGAAAATTCTCAATCGCCTGAATGATCTGCTCCGGGTTTTTCGTCAGCGGCTGTTCGAGGCGCGTTCCCGTCGCCACCGAAAACAGCGCGGCTAAATCTTTTTCGGGACGAATGACGCGCCTGAAAAATTTGACCGCCGCTTTTTTTTCAAACTCGCGGGCGATGCTGACGCTCGAACTGTTGTCGAACAGCATCGCCAGACGAATCGGCGTTTCGGAACGAAAAAGGTCGGCAACTTCCGCCGTTTTGCCGTCAACCGTCAACTCGAAATCCGCCAGCTTCAAATCCGTGACCGCTCTGCCCGCCGCATCAATCACCGATGCGGGAATCGGGACGAGCGACGAATTGATGACGATTACATCGTCGCCGTCGTCGGCGACTTTTTTCGGCGGAGTCGGCTGCGGAGTCGCTTTGACGGTCGGGAAATTCGTCGGTGTCGTGTAGATCACTCGCGGACGCATCGGTGTCGGGGTCGGCGTTTCCGACGGCTTAATCCGCCCCGACTGCGCGAAAGTAATCGAACTTAATATGAAAAAGTAGATTGTGAGTGAGATTTTACGCACTGTGATTTTTGCTTGATCTTTAAGGTTTAACGAAAGTTGCGGTTTTGCTTTCCGATTCGCAGGCTTCGATGGTTTTGCTCGCGGTTTTGCCGCCGTTAACTGCTTCGGCGGGCAATCCTAATTTCTCGCGGACGAATTTTTCGGCTTCGGCTTCGATTAACTCGCCGCTGACGACGAAGGTTTTCCCCGTCAAAACATCGCCTTTTTTCGACAGCTTCGACGGTTCGAGAAAGACGTTCCACGGCGAACCCCAATTGCGCGCATCGCCGACCGCTTGGCGATATTCGTAATGCGGAGTTTTCTGTTTTGCGTCCCGCGCTTCCGATTCGTAAACAACGGGAAACGTGATTTTGAAAGCATTGAGATTCGTTTTCATCGCCGCGACCGTATCGTATTCGCCGACTCCGACGACATCCAATCCGTTCGATTTATATTTGTCGTAAAGTTTCTGGGCGAATGGTGCCTCGTGCTTCCAATTCGGACACCACGGCGCGAAATAAACGACCAGCACCAGCTTTTTATTGGCGGCAAACTCGCGCAGATTAAGCGATTTATCGTCGCGGACGCTTTTATAAGTCCAATCTTTATACTGAAATTCTTTCTCCAAAACCGGAGCCTGTTCGCTTTGCGCCGAGGCGGAAAACACCGCGCAGATTATCAAAAATGCGAGAGCCGGAAATGTTTTCATATATTTGATTCCTCCGAAAAAAAGACTAACTTTTCAGATGCCGAAAGACAAGGATGAGATGTCGCCGCCGCACTTTTAACGAATATCCGCGCACGTTGCGATAATCAAAAAATGTTCGCTCAAAATTTTGTCAATCGGAAAATTGACAACTTCAAACAGCCAAACCGGACGCGGGGTTTTGTTTTTACAAACTATGCTTTTATACTTGCAGTTTTTATGACGTGGCAAAAAATTCTCTTTACCGCACTTTTAATCGTCTGCTTTTTTCTATCGCCGCCGGTCGCGCTGATTTTAGGTTTAATCGCCGCGATGACTTTCGGTAATCCCTTTCCGGCGCAAACGAAAAAAGCGACGAAATACTTGCTGCAAATCTCGGTGGTTCTGCTCGGCTTCGGAATGAACCTGACGGCGGTCGTCAAAGCCGGAAAAGACGGGATTGCCTTCACGATTGCCTCGATTTTCGGGACGCTTATTCTGGGTTACGTCGTCGGTAAACTGTTGAAAAACAACGGCAAAACATCAACTTTAATTTCGGCGGGAACGGCGATTTGCGGCGGCAGTGCGATTGCGGCGGTCGCTCCGGCGATCAACGCCGACGCGGAAGAAACCTCGGTTTCGCTGGGAACGATTTTCATCTTGAATGCCATCGCGCTAATCGTCTTTCCGCTCGTCGGTCATCAGTTGAATCTGACGGAAAACCAATTCGGCGTGTGGGCGGCGATTGCGATTCACGACACTTCTTCGGTGGTCGGGGCGGCGACCAAATACGGCGGCGATGCGTTGGCGATTGCGACGACCGTCAAACTCGCCCGCGCTCTCTGGATCGCGCCGGTCGCGCTCTTTTATTCGTATCTCTACCGCGATAAAATAAGCGGTAAAAAATTTAAGGCGGCGATTCCGTGGTTCATATTTTTATTTTTGGCGGCGACTGCATTTAGAACTTACGCTCCCGCGAGCGTCGTGCCGAGCCTTTTTGAATCGCTGGTCAATCTGGCGAAAGCCGGTCTGACCGTGACGCTCTTTTTGATCGGCGCATCGCTCTCACGTGAAACCCTGAAAAAAGTCGGCTTCAAACCGCTTTTGCAAGGCGTGATTTTGTGGATTGTCATTTCCATCGTTTCGTTATGGGCGGTTTGGGAAATTTTGTAAAGCGGATTGAAGCCGCCGCGCAATAAACATTTTCGGGAGTTATCAACCGGCGGTAAAATTGATTTTGATTTATGCCGAACTTTTAATGGTGAAATCCTGTCTCTTCATAGTTTTGATTTTGATTTGGACGGTAACCGCCGACGCGCAAAGCGGCGCGCCGCCAACGCCTGCGGCTTCGCCCGTGCCGCTGCCGTCGCCGGTTGAAACACCGAAAAGTTCGACGGATAAATTTTCGCCGCCGCCTTTGAAAAATTTGCGTTACGATGAAGACTTCAGTTACCTGCGCGACGAAAAAAAGCGCGTTGACTGGCTCGACAGACTGAAATTTATACCATTCAACCGCGCAGAAAATTGGTATCTGACACTGGGCGGCGAGATTCGTCAGCGATACGAAATCTACCTTAACGCCGGCTTCGGCACGGGCGTAAAAGACGACAGCGGTTACTGGTTAGAGCGATATATGCTGCACGCCGATTTTCATTTCGGCAAACGATTCCGCGTTTTCGCGCAGCTTAAAAGCGGTTTGGTCGAGAATCGAAACGGCGGGGCGCGTCCGAACGATTTAGACAAACTAGAGTTCAATCAGGCTTTCGCGGATTTCACGATATACGAAAAGAAAGGCAAATCTCTGAATGTTCGCATCGGTCGGCAGGAAGTCGAATTCGGTTCATCGAGGCTTGTCGCCGCGCGCGAAGGCGCGAATGTCCGGCAGTCTTTCGACGGCGCGAGATTGTTTTTGAAACTCGGCAGGTGGCAGTTTTCGCCGTCGTTTTTCAAATCCGTGGTGACGAAACGCGGATTTTTCGACGACCGCACGAATCACGAGCAAACCTTTTGGGGCGGCTACGCGGCGCGAAGTCTGCCGAAGCGTTGGAACGGAATCGCCGTCGTTTATTTTAACGAACTCGATTCAAAGCGGAGTCGTTACGATCAAGGCGCGGGACGCGAGCGGCGCAAAAGCGTCGGCGCAAGAATCGCCGGGAAAACGGGCGCGTTCGATTTTAATTATGAGGTCATCGGGCAATTCGGCGATTTCGCGGGTGCGGACATTCGCGCCTGGGCGATTATCACGGATTCCGGTTACGCTTTTCCAAAACTTAAATTCAAACCGCGTCTCGCCGTTCGCGCCGACGCGACGAGCGGCGACAAAAATCCGCTCGATGCGAAACTGCAAACATTCAATCCGTTGTTCGCCGCCGCCGTCGCGTATTCGGGGCAGGTCAGTTTGATTTCGCCGTCCAATTCGACAGCGTTCGTGCCTTCGCTCGAATTGAATTTATCGAAACGCCTCGCCGTCAAGTTCGACGACGCGACATTCTGGCGAACAAGCCGACGCGACGCGCTTTACGGCAGTCTCGACGCGCAACGCACCGGACGTTTAAGCCGCGCCAAATTCGTCGGCAATCAGCCGTCGGCGCAAATCGTTTGGCGCATCAATCGCTATCTGAGTTCGACAACCGTTTACACGCATTTCTTCACCGGAAAATTTTTGCGCGAAACGCCGCCCGCTAAGGATGTTGATTATTTGACGAGCTATCTGACTTTCAAATTTTGATTATGTTAAATGGCGAAAGTAGGCAAAACCTTTTCAGGTTTTGCCTACTTTCGTTGGACATCAAAGTTTAAGGCTTTAAAACTATTTTGCGCCAGGTGTCTTTTTCCGTATTAAACTGCGAATAAGCCTTCGGCGCATCGTCAATTTTCAGGCGGTGCGAGATAACGAAAGACGGATCAATTTTGCCTTCTTCGATGGAATCGAGCAAAGGACGCAGATATTTGTGCATATTCGTCTGTCCCATTTTGAACGTCAAGCCTTTGCCGAACGCCGCGCCCATCGGGAATTTGTCGAGAAATCCGCCGTAAACGCCCGGAATCGAAACCGTGCCGCCTTTGCGGCAGCAAAAAATCGCCTGCCGCAGCGCGTGCGAACGGTCGGTCGCCAGGAAAACGGCGGCTTTCGCATAATCCAGAAGCGAATCGGGCGAAGTTCCGTGTGATTCCAAGCCGACGCAATCAATACACGAATCGGGTCCGCGTCCGCCGGTTAAATCAAGCAGTTTCTCGTAAACGTCTTCGTTGTCAAAGTTAATCGTTTCGACTTTATTGTCAGGATTGTAGTTGACGGCTTCGTGCAAACGCGCTTCGTAATGGTCAATCACGATGACTTTTTCCGCGCCCAACATAAACGCCGATTTGACAGCGAATTGTCCGACCGGACCGACACCCCAAATCGCCACCGTGTCGCCTTCCTGAATGTTGCAGTTTTCCGCCGCCTGATAGCCGGTCGGAAAAATATCGGACAAAAACAAAACTTTCTCGTCGTCAATCGAGTTGTCAACCTTAATCGGACCGACATCGGCGAACGGAACGCGGACGTATTCGGCTTGCCCGCCCGCAAAACCGCCCATCATATGTGAGTAACCGAAAAGTCCCGAACCCGAATAGCCGTATAAAGTTTCCTGCGCTGTCGGTGTCGGATTCGAGTTATCGCACAGCGACCAGAAATCTTTTTTGCAATAAAAACAATTACCGCAGGCAATCGTAAACGGCACGACGACCTTATCGCCCTTTTTCAAATTGTTGACTTCCGAACCCGTTTCGACGACTTCGCCCATAAATTCGTGTCCGAGAATATCGCCGGCTTCCATCGTCGGTATATATCCGTTATAAAGATGCAAATCCGAGCCGCAAATCGCGGTCGTCGTAATTTTAATAATCGCGTCGCGCCCGTTCAAAATCGTCGGATCAGGCACATTTTCGACGCGCACATCGTGCTTTCCATACCAGCAAACTGCTTTCATATTATTGTTCTCCCTTGTTCTTCGGGTCGTGTCCCCAATTCATTAAACTGTAACGCCAATTCGTTCCCGAAATGTCGCCGTCCGGTTTCTGCGCCAGATGACGATGAATGTAGCCGGTGACTTTGTGAATATGCTTCAAATCGTCTGCCGTGTAATCGGCTTGTTCTTTGCCCAAAAGCTCGACGATTTTTGCGCCTTACTTGATGTCCGACCGATTCGCCCTCGCCGCCGTCTTTGTAGCCGACTTTCTTGGATTCTTCGGTGTCGAGCCATTTTTCCAACTTACCGGCGGTCATATTAACGGCTTTCTTAAACTCGCCAACCGCTTTTTTGTTTTCCGCGTTTAATTCTTTCATATTCTCTCACCGCCATTTTTATGCCGATGCTCTTTTCGCTTTGGCTTGGTCGGCGGCGCGTCCCGACGATTGACCTTCGACCGACATAATCAGACCGGCTTCCATCAAGTGCTTGAAGCGGCGCAAATCTTCGGCGACTTGCTGATTCGGTTCTTCGCCGAAGATTTTGGCGGCAAGCGCACCGATGACACCCGCCGGTGCTTCATATACGAGGTGGACGACGACTTCCGTGCCGCGATTTGCCGTCGGACGAAATTCGACGCTGCCTTTGTTCGCAATATCCGAACCTTCGAGCGAACGCCACGCGATTTTTTCGTTCAAAACCTCATTGGTGATTTCCGCCTGCCATTCGACCGTTGTGCCGAGCGGTGCTTTCGCTTTCCAATGCGAACGCCTATCGTCAATCGTGATAACCGATTCGAGATGATTCATAAACTGCGGCAGATTTTCAAAATTGCGCCAGAAAGCGAAAAGTTCCGACTGCGATTTGTTGATCGTTACGGCTTTTTTGACTTCGATTTTGCCCGACAGCCAGCCTTGCGTCGACGATTTGCCGCCGCTCGATTTCTTATTCGTTTCAATCGCGTCCTTAATTTGGCAGTGTCCGGTCGCGCCGCGCAATCCGAGCAAACCGCCAATCACCGCTAAAGTTGCGCCCGCCGCGTCGCTGCGCTTAATGCCGTAAGCGATCAAGCCACCGCCCGCGATGCCTGAAATCAGCCGCTCGGTTTGGTTCAGATTAACGTCCGTGTTCGACAAGATTTTCGTCAATGATTTTTCTTTGTTCATATTTAGCTCCCTTTTTTCTTCCTTATTCTTTCCTTGTTCTTTTTTTCCTTAGCCTAAATTTTCACGCGGTTTCAGCTCATTGTTCGCTTTCGCCGCCGCGTCAATGTTCGCCGTCAAAAACGAAGGCGCGGCTGACGATTTGCTTTCGAAACCGCTCGCCCGTTTTTCGCCGATGCCGCCCGCCGACGGCAGAAGGCGATTGACCAATCCTAAAATCTCTGCCGTCAGTTCGGGAAACAGCGCGTTCATCTTTGCCAAAATTTCGGCTTGAATGGAAATTATCAATTCCGCATCGCCGTTTCTCGCCGCTTTGATAATTTGCGCG
Organism: Pyrinomonadaceae bacterium; assembly: GCA_043772175.1. Taxonomy (GTDB): domain Bacteria; phylum Acidobacteriota; class Blastocatellia; order Pyrinomonadales; family Pyrinomonadaceae. The sequence continues at coordinate 9,462 of JAYVGL010000131.1, forward strand.
GCGGCGTTTTCCGCGCTGACCGAAGCCAGCGGCGAAGCGTTGCCAAGACTGAACCACGCGAATTCGAGTTCGTTCTGCCCTTTGAAAGTCGCGTTGACGTGGCTGCCCGTCCGCATCAATCCCGGACAAACCGTAGTTACACAGATATTTTCTTTTATCAATTCGCCGCGCATCGCGTTCGACAATCCGACGAGCGCGAATTTGCTGGCACAATACGGCGCGAGATGGGGAATTGGAATTTTGCCGCCGATGGACGAGATATTGACGATGCGCCCCGCGCCCTGTTTTTTCAAATGCGGAATGACGGCTTGCATCATATAAAACGCGCCCCAGAAATGGATGCTCATCGCCTCTTCAAAATCCGCCTGCGTTTGATTTTCCAGCGGCGCGACCTGAATTACGCCCGCATTGTTGACCAAAACGTCAACTTGCCCGAAATGTTCGGCGACGTTTGCAACGAATTTATCAACTGCGTCTTGGTTTCGCACGTCGCACGCCGCCGCGAAAACTTCCGCGCCGAGGTTTTCCAAATTCTCTTTCGCTCTCTCAAGTTCCGCCGAATCGCGCGAACAAATCGCCAATTTTGCGCCTTCATCCGCCAATTGACGTGCCAGAACCAATCCCAAACCACGTGAACCACCCGTGATCAAAACGACTTTGCCTTTGAAATCAAACTCTCGACGTTTTTTCTCCCAAACTCTCCACGCCGTCAACGCGCCGATGCCGACGATGCCGCCGATCAGCCAGCCATTTTGATTTTTCGTTCCGCCCGAACTTTCAAGTTTCATTTTGTATCAATGTAAAACAGATATTTTGATTTTCATATTCATTGGCAAACATTGTTCCGCTGTAAATTTTCTCAGGTAAATTTCAACAATTCAGAATTGTCAGCGATAACCGGCGATTCTGATCTGGCGTAAATCGAATCAATCTTATTCAACGCCGAAATCGTTTCGGGTTTATTTCGTATTTCAAAATTTTGTAATTGATAATTCGCTCGGTCGTGTCGAGCAGAATCGCCGCTTTCGCGCAATTGCCGTTCGTCGTTTTCAGCGTGTCTTGAATCAAATCGCTCTCGAACGCGGCGACCGCCGAACTCAGAGTCAGCTCCGTTACCGTGTCGGAAACCGCCGCCGTTTGCAGTGTCGGCGGCAGGTGATGACCGTGCAGGACGTTTTCATCGCAGACGATGATCGCCCGTTCGATGGCGTTTTCGAGTTCGCGGACGTTGCCCGGATAATGATATGCCGTCAGCATATCAATCGCCGGAGTCGAGATGCGCCGGACGGTTTTGCCGTGAATCCGCTCGTATTTTTTGAGAAAATGTTCGGCGAGAAATAAAATATCCGATTTTCGTTCGCGCAGCGGCGGCAGAAAAATCGTGAAAACATTCAGACGATAAAACAAATCTTCGCGGAAATTATTTTTTGAAATTTCATCTTCGAGGTTTTTATTCGTCGCCGTAATCAGGCGCACATTAACCTTGATCGTTTCCGTGCCGCCGAGTCGCTCAAATT